>JAQUNT010000227.1 GCA_028717525.1 Elusimicrobiota bacterium | reverse complement strand
CATGGCGTCCTGGCCCCGGGGGCAGAACAGGGCCAGGTTGACCGCGTCCGGTCCGGGGGCGGGCGGGGCGAACTGGCGGCTGGCCTCCAGCTCCGTGGAGTTGGGCACGTCCGCCTGGCTGCCCCTGGCCCCGGCGCTGAAGAGGTCTCCCAGCATGTCGTCGACGGCGGGCGTGACGTTCTTCCCGCGGTAGAGCTCGCTGAGCGCTTTCCAGCGCAGCACGTAGCGCGGGAACTCGCAGTAGTTGGAGCTCAACCGCTCGTGGAGCTTCTTGATCTCGGCGCCGGCGAGCTGGGTTCCCGCACGGTCGACGAACGCCGTGATCATGTCCTCCTGGACGGTCGCGTTGGCCAGCTTCATGTCCACGGCCCAGCCCTTGGCCAGGGAGATCTTGAGCGCCTCCTCGATCGCCCCCAAGGTCCGGGGCGGGTACACCGAGGTGAGCACCACCTGGAGGTTGCGCGAGAAGAACATCCCGAAGAGCTTGGCCAGCGGCGCCTGGTTCTTGTCCGTGATGGCCAGGAGATGCACGTCGTCGACCAGCAGGGCTTTGGCCTCCTCGAAGACCTTGGTGATCTCGGCCAGGCGGCCCTCGGCCAGGGCGCAGCTCACCGCGTTGGCCAGCGCGGCGCCCGTGGTGACGATGACGAACTGCTCGTCCCAGTTCTTCCTGAAGGCCGCGGCGATGGCGTTGAGGAGGTGCGTCTTGCCCACCCCCGGCGCACCGTAGATGAACAAGGGATTGTACATGCTCCCGGGCGAGCCCACCACGGACGTCGCCGCCGCGTGCGCGAATCGGTTGAAGGCGCCTACCAGCAGGCTGTCGAAAGAGAGCTTGGGCTGCGGGGTGGACTTCAATCCCCACAGCGGCTTGCCCGCGCCGCCGGCCGCCGGGGCGGCAGCCGGCGTCGGAGCCGGCGTCGGCGTCGGGGCCGGCGTCGGCGTCGGAGCCGGCGTCGGGGCCGGAGTGGGCGTCGGGGCCGGCGTCGGCGTCGGGGCCGGAGTGGGCGTCGGGGCCGGCGCCAGATCGGCGGCCGCAGCGTGCGCAGGCTCCGGCAGGACCGGCGTGGGCACCTCGGGAGGGGCGAGGACCGGTCCGGCTTCCGTGGGCTCCGGGACCGGCTCCGCGGGCGCCGGGACCGCCGGCGCGGCCTGGGCTTCCTTGGCCAGGGACGGGATCTCGGGCGGGGCCGCGGCCTCGGCCGGGGGCGGAGCGCCCTTGACCAGGCTGCCCCGCGCCTCCGGGGCAATCTCCTTGAGGTATTGGGCGACCTTGTCCAACCCGTCCGTGGTCATCGCGTGGAGAAAGATGGTGAAGTTGTAGCCCTCGGTGTCCTCGATGCTCATCGGCCGGCCGCACATGGCCCCGAACCTCTTGACCAGCTGGCTGACGTTGGCCATGTTGCCCTGGATGAGCAGGACGTGGCGGGCCGGGTCGTGCGGGCTCGGTTCGGGTCGGATGCACCACTTGTTCATGGGGCCTCGGGCGGGAGCAGCATGACGTCGACGACGATGTCGATGGCGACCGATCTCTTGCCCACGTCGGAGGGCGCCACGGACCGGAACATGACGCCCGCGCCCGCGAAGGCCTCGCCGAGCTCGTGCTGCTTGGCCTCGGAGAGCCCCTCCAGGATGCCCAGGGCGGCCACGGCCTTGGCCTCGAGGACCTTGGCCAGGATCTGCTTGCTGTCGCTGGCTTCGGAGACCTCCTGCTGCAGGGCCCGCCGCAAGCCGAGCGGCTTCTTGGGCACGGTCTCCGCGGTCTGGTCGAGCAGAGCGGCCAAGGAGTCGCGCTGGGCCAGGTACTGGGGCAGGTAGAGGAACGCGACGCGCCGGACCTGCCCCTTGGCGAACTTCCCGGAGGCCGTCATGTCGGGCTGAGCCCCCGCGGGACTCGGGCCTTTCGCGGCTGCCGGCGCCGGGGCCGGAGCCTGCGGCTTCGGAGGTTCCGGCGCCGGCTTGGCCTCTGGAACGGGCTTGACCGCCGGCACGGGCTTGGGAGCGTCTCCCAGACCCAGCTCGATGGGCGGCTTGGTCGAGAATCCGGCCGGGGCCGGCTTGGGCGGCGCGGGCTTCCTCTCAGGCACCGAAGGCATCGGCCGCGGGCCCAGCTCTATGGGATGCTCCGGCGGGGCGGATTTCCCTACGGCCGGCGCCGGTGCCGGCGGGACGGATTTCCCTACCGCCGGAACCGCGGGAGGAGCGATGACGATCTTGGGCGGCGCGGGCGCAACCGGAGGTTTGGGCGGCGGCGGAGGCGGCGGGGGCGTCGGCGCCGCGGGAGGAGCGATGACGATCTTGGGCGGCGTGGGCTCAACCGGAGGCTTGGGCGGCGGCGGAGGAGGCGCCGGAGCCGGGGGGACGGGCTTCGCTGCCGCCGGCGCAGGGGCTTTCGCCGGGGCCTGCGGTATCGGAAGTCCCGCAGGTGCCGCGGGCTCCGGAGCCTTGCCGCCCAGGTCCGAGAGGATGGCCTCGAGATCGCTAAGGATCTCCTTGACCTCCTTGTCGGGCGTGCCCCCGGGTTTCTCTTCAGCCATAGGCCGGTGTCAGGCGCTCAGCCCGCCGCGCCGCCGGAGAGGCCCTGGAGCCTGAGCGCCACATCCTGCGGGCTCGTGGAATTCTCGACCACCGCCTTCTGGTCGATCTTGCCTTCGCCGAAGAGGCGCACCAGGTCCTGGTCGAAAGTGTGCATGCCGTAATAGGCGCCGCCCTCCATGACCTTGTAGAGCTCGGTGGACTTTCCCTCGATGATCTCGCCGCGGATGATGTTGCTCCCGATGAGGATCTCCGTGGCCGGATAGCGGCCCTTGCCGTCCTTGGCCGGCACCAGGCGCTGGGCCACGATGCCCTTGAGCACGTTGGCCAGCTGCTGGCGGATCTGGTTGTGCTGGTGCGCGGGGTAGGTGTCCACGATGCGGTCCATGGTCTGCACCGCGTCCATGGTATGGACCGTGGAGAGCACCAGGTGCCCGGTCTCCGCCGCGTTGAGGGCGGCCTGCATGGTCTCCAGGTCGCGCATCTCGCCGACCACCACCACGTCCGGGTCCTGGCGCAGGACGTGCCTCAGGGCGCTGGCGAAGGACTTGGTGTCCCGCCCGACCTCGCGCTGGACGACCGAGCTCTTCAGGTCCGGGTGGTAGAACTCGATGGGGTCCTCGATGGTGATGACCCGGTAGGGGCAGGTCTCGTTGATGTAGTTGAGGAAGCAGTTCATGGTCGTGGTCTTCCCCGCGCCGGTGATCCCGGCGAAGAGGATGAGACCCCGACTCTGCTCGGCCAGCTTCTTCATGGTCTGGACCGGCAGGTGCAGCTCCTCGAAGGAGCGCAGCTTGACCGGGATGACGCGCAAGGTCAGGGAGATGGAGCCGCGCTGCATGCAGACGTTGACCCGGAAGCGCGACACCCCTTCCAGGCTGTAGGCGAGGTCGAGCTCCTGCTCGGCCCTGAACACCTTCTTCTGCTCCTCGTTCATGAGCGCGTCCGCCATGGTCTGGATGTCCTCCGGGGCGGTCTTCTGCAGGTTGGCCGCCATGACCATGGAGCCGTGCAGCCGGAAGGCCGGGAAGGAATCGGCCTTGAAATGGATGTCGGAAATCTCCTTCTGGACCATCAACTTCAGCAGGCCCTTAATCTCGATCGCCATGATAGGTCACTCCCGGATGATCTTGACGCGCCCCAGCGCGAGCCAATCCACAGCCAGGGGGCTGAGGATCGCGTCCCTAGGTATTCTAAGCTCTTGCGAGTTGACAGTCAATTGCTTCTTGATATCGTACTCGGAAAGGAACCTCCGCCCCCGGATCTCTTCGCCCAGTCCGCACCGATCGGCGGGCGGCCGCGCGCGAGCGCTGCCGCCCGGGCGCCCCGCAGCAGATGCGCGAGGCTCCCGGGAGAGCCGCTCCAGGATGATGTCGATGATGTCGTCTCGGGTCAGCATGAACCCGCGGCGTCCGTTGGGCGGACGTCCCGCTATTTATGGACCTTGATCGAAATCTGCTCGAGGTACTTCTCGATGTCGTCGTGCGGCCGCGGGATGACGTGGATGGCGACCATCTCGCCCACCTTCTGGGCCGCGGCCGCGCCGGCGTCCACGGCCGCGCGCACCGCGCCGACCTCGCCGCGGCACAGGGTCGTGACCAGGCCCGAGCCGATCTTCTCGTAGCCCAGCATGCGCACCTTGGCCGCCTTGGCCATCGCGTCCGAGGCCTCGATCATGCCCACGAAACCCTTCGTCTCCACCATCCCCAGCGCTTCCTTGATCTCCGCCATTGCCGTCCTCCCTGCGCGCGTCAGCGCGCTGGCCCTGACGCGGTGCTATCGGAAAGCACCGGCGCCATGGGCCCCAAAACCATGGCCTCTACTGCACGTCCCCCGGCCCCACCACGGGCTCCTCCAGGATCGCGTTGCACCGGCTGCAGCGCTTGGCCGGCCCGTAGGTGCGCACGCACTCGTCCTTCTCCGGCCACCACTCCTCGAAGAACATGTCCGCCTTCCTCCGGCAGCGCAGGCAATAGCGCTCCAGGCTCGCCCCGCAGCAGGGGCAGAACTTGGGGAATTCCTCGCCCTGCAGATGCGTGAGCGTCCCGCAGGCGCCGCATTGGATGTCGACCTTGAGCTGGTACTTGACCGGCTTGTTCTTGGCCATTTCAGTAGCCCTTGCCCCCGCCGTCGGCCTGCCCCGAGACGATGGCCACCGACGCCGAGGTCCCCAGGCGGGTGGCCCCCGCGGCGATCATCGCGTCCGCGGTCTTGGTGTCGCGGATGCCCCCCGAGGCCTTGACGCCCATCAGCGGCCCCACGGTCTGGCGCATGAGCTTGACGTCCTCGACCGTGGCCCCGCCGCCGCCGAAGCCCGTGGAGGTCTTGACGAAATCCGCGCCGGCCTTCTTGGACATGATGCAGGCCCGGACTTTCTCCTCGCCGGAGAGCAGCGAGGTCTCGAAGATCACCTTGAGGCACTTGCCGCGGGTGGCCTCGCGCACGGCCTTGATGTCC
>JAQUNT010000226.1 GCA_028717525.1 Elusimicrobiota bacterium | reverse complement strand
GATGCGGTCCGGGTTGAAGAAGGTGATGAAGCCGGAATCATAGTCGATGAAGTAGTCCACGTTGCGGTTGAGCTTGACTCCGTCTACCGTGACCACCTCGCTCTGCGCCACGATGGAGGGCTCGAGCTGGAAGGTGCGCAGGCGGTAGTGGTACTCCACGTGGATGATGCGCTGGGAGATGGGGGTCGGGGAGTAGATGTTGGGGTCGATCGTGGAGGAGTCGCCCGCCACCGCGAAGGGCCGGATGAGCCGGAAGTTTCCCAGCTCGAAGTCCACGTTGATGGTGTCCGGGTACTTCTGGATCGGATTGAGGCCGGAGCCCACCTCCACGCGCTGCTGGTTGATGACCTGGAGGATGAAGTTGCCGTGGCCGTCGTCGCGCACGATCTGGGGCTGGCCGAGGTTGTAGACCGTCTTGAGCTCGCGGTTGTAGCCCGTCTCCGTCGAGGTCGATGAGAAAATGTCCGAAGGCATCTTGATGACCTTCAGGGCTCCGTCGCCGCCCGTGGCGCTGGTCAAGGTCTGGTTGGACAAGGCCTGCCCGGTCCCGTCGATGTAGTCCACGGCCACCGCCCACTCCGCCTGCAGGGCGTTGCGGAAGGTGATGATGCCGTTGATGTAGTCCATGGTGTAGTCCGTGCCCGGCGAGAGGCGCGTCCACTTGTCCGAGGTCACGGCCCCGGTGGATTGGCCCGGGAAGGCCAGGTCGTGCGCCGTGAAGGAGGATTGGTTGACGTTGGGCGTCCCGGAGTTCATCTGGCTGAGCCAGATCTGCTCGGTGCCGCTGCGGATGGGCAGCCGGTTGCGGGAGGTCCCCACGCCGATCACGTTGATGCTGCCGAAGCCGACGTCGTAATACTGGCGCCGGACGTAGGAGGTGTCGAGCAGGTCCAAAGACACGAACTGGGTGTTGCCGACGAACTCCCGGAACCTGCTGGTGCCCTTGGTGCGGCTGGCGATGAAGGAGGACTTGAAGCCCTTCCACTTGATGTCCGCCCGGATGCCGAAGAGCTGCTTGTTGTAGGAGACGAACTCCGTGGGGGGCAAAGAGAGGTCGATATCCCCGAAGGAGACGTTCTGGACCACCTCGTTGGGGTCGCCCTGGTAGACGATCGAGATGTCCTGCTGGTTGGTCTTGGTGTCGTCGTAGTCGACGTTGACGGTGATCTTGGGGCCGACCTTGCCCTGCATGCGCAGCTGCATCTGCTGCTGGATGTCCCACAGGCCGGTCGTGGCGGCCCGGCCGGTCTGGCTCTGGTCGTGCAGGTAGCGCTTTTCGGAGAAGTTGAATCCGATGATCTTGCGGCCCGTGATGGACAGGCTCATCTGCTGGGTCGGCAGCTCCAGCTCCGGCGGGGGCGGCAGGAGGGACGTGGGCGAGACGCCCGCGAGTTCCTCGGCCTGCTGGCCCAGGAACGGCGAGGGCTCGCTGGGAGCCCGGCCCTCCTCGATGTGGGTGCGCGCCTGGACCAGGGCCTCCGGGCGGTAGGTGAAGGGCTTGAGCCCATCCACGAACTCCAGGAAGTCGTGCGGGGGCTGGGTCGAGACGGCGGGGGGCGCCGCGGGCTCCAAGGGCTCCAGGATGCGCCCCGCATCCGCGCGCTTCATGAGCAGGAAGGGCCCGGCTCCGGGGACGATCACCACGGGAGCCGCTTCGGCCTCAAGCGGCGCGGGGGCTGCCTCGCCCGGCTCCTCGGGAGCGGGCGCGCCCTGGCGCGCCGGCTGACGGCTGAAATCCTCGTCCCAAGGGGCGGAGAATTGGGCGTGAGCCGCATCGCGCGCCGGCGCGAGCGATAACAATACAACGCACGAGGCCAGGAGGCGCAGTCGTCGCAGTAGCAAGAAGATGTCTTCCCGATCCCGCGCCTCGGCATGCGCGTGGAAGCCCGAACGCGCGCGAAAACGGATTTCACCCGTTCGAGCGTTCTGAGTATAGCCCTGACATGTTACGGTGTCAAGACATCTTCGCTAATGTTTCGCAGAGGAATACTATCGAGACTGCGGCAGGCCCAGGACCTGCTGGTAGGCGTTCTCGTGGCCGGAAAGCATGGCCGTGAGGGTGAAATCTCCGGCCACGCGGGCGCGCGCGGCCCGGCCCAGGCGCAGGCGCAGCCCGGCGTCGTCCATGAGCGAGGCCAAGGCCTGGGCCAAGGCCGCCGGGTCGCCGGGGGGGACCAGAAGCCCGTCGCGTCCGTCCGCAACCGCCTCGCAGACCCCATCCACGCGGGAGGCCGCCACCGGCAGGCCTAGGGCCATGGCTTCCAGCAGGGCGTTGGGCAGCCCCTCCCAGAGGGAAGGCAGGACGAAGATGTCGCCGGCGCTGAGCCAGGAGCGCACGTCGCCGCGCTCTCCGGGCAGCTGCACGACGCGCTGCAGACCCAGGCGCGCGACCTGCGCGCGCAGCCGGTCGCGCCAGGGGCCGTCTCCGATGATGGCGCAGCGCGGCTTGCGGCCCCTTTTGAGCCGGGCCGCGGCTTCGACGAGCACGCGGTGACCCTTCTGTTCGTCGAGCCGGCCCATGGCGAGCAGAAGGGTCTCGTCCTCGCGCAGGCCCAACTGCAGGCGGGCGCGCTTGCGCTCGGCCGCGGAGGGGACCTCGGGAAGCTCCACCCCGTTGTGCACGGTCCTGACCCGTTCCGCGGCGTAGCCCAGCCTGCGGGTGAGGAAATCACGCGAAGCCTCGGACTCGGCGATGAGCAGGTCGTCAGCCCCCCTAAGCCAGCGATCCACGAGCAAGGACCAGATGGAGCGGGTGCGGTAGTTGACCCGGGGGGAGCTCACCAGCCTGAAGGGGACCCCCGAGCGGCGCTTGACGAAGCGGCAGAGCTGGATCGCCTGGTACATGAGGGCATGCACGAGGTCGGGCCGGGCCTCCCGGATGATGGCGGCCAAGGCCCCGGCGTCGCGCAGGGAGGGCCAGCCGGCCAGGCCCAGGCTGCGGGTCCGGACCCCCTGCGCCGCCAGGCGCTGGGCGTAGCGGCCGGGGGCCTTGAGGCTGACCACGCCGGCCACCGCGAAGCGTCCGGGGTCGAGCCGGGTGGCCAAGGTGAACAGGGTCTTCTCGGCGCCGCCTATGGTCGTCGAGGTCGAGACGAAGAGAATCTTGGGCTTCGAGTTCGGGGACACAAGACTCATTTCGGCCGCGCCCTCAGTGGCCTGACTCGGAATTGAGTCTTGTGTCCCCGGATTCAGGAGCCCTTGAAGAAGTCCTTGACCGCCTGGCACACCGCATCCACAGCCTCCGGCTCCAGCTCCGCGTACATGGGCAGGGCCAGCGCGGTGCGGCAGGCCTCCTCGGTGTGGGGCAGGGCCGTGGGCCGGATCAGCACCTCCTGGTAGGCGGGCTGGCGATGGATCGGGATCGGATAGTAGACCCCGTTGCCGATGCCCCGCGCGGTCAGGTGCTTGGCCAGCTCGTCGCGCCGGTCGCAGCGCACCACGAAGAGGTGGAAGGTGTGCGAGGTCCCGGAGCGGCCCGGGTCGGGCAGGAAGATGGGCAGCCCCTGGAGGTTCTGGATGTAGCGCCGGGCCACGGCCTGGCGTCCGGCCGACCATTCGGCGAGGTGCTTGAGCTTGACGCGCAGGACCGCGGCCTGCAGCTCGTCGAGGCGGCAGTTCTGCCCCACCCGGACGTGGCGGTAGGCCGGCCCCCCGGTCTCGCGGCCGCAGTTGCGCAGCTGGCGCACGGCCTCGGCCAGGTCCGGGTCCATGGCGGTCACCGCGCCGGCGTCTCCGGCGGCGCCCAGGTTCTTGGAGGGGTAGAAGCTGAAGGCTCCCGCGTCTCCTATGGTGCCGACCGTGCGGCCCTTGTACGTGGTCAGGTGCGCCTGGGCGCAGTCCTCCACGACGCGCAGGCCCTTTTCCTCGGCCAGGGCGCACAGCTCGTCCATGTCCGCCGGCTGGCCGAAGAGATGCACGGGGATGATGGCCTTGGTCTTGGGGCCGGCCGCGGCCGCCGCGGCGGTCGGGTCCATGGTCATGGTGACGGGGTCGATGTCCACGAAGACCGGCGCGGCGCCCAAAGCCGAGACCGCCGTGGCCGTGGCGATGAAGGTGAAGGAGGGCACGAGCACCTCGTCGCCCGGCCCCACGCCGACCGCTTCCAGGGCCACGCGCAGGGCGTCGGTGCCGTTGGAGACGCCCACGGCGTGGCGGGCCCCCAGGGCCGCGGCGAACTCGGCCTCGAACTGCTTGACTTCGGGCCCGAGGATGAAGATCCCGGAGTCGACCACCTTCAGCACGGCTTGGCGTAGTTCGGGCGCCAGGCGTTCGTGCTGGGCTTTGAGACTCAAGAGCGGTATCGGCGTGGTCATGGACTGTTTCAACAGACCCCCTTCCCTCGCGCTGATTATACCAATCTCAGCGCCGAGAATGCGTTGGCGGGCCGCGCCGCGTCTAGCGCAGCCGGAAGATCAGCAGGCCGCCCTCGTCGTAAGCGACCGGAAAGCGCGCATAGAACCGCCGCGCCAGTTCCCCGTCCCGGTCCTGGAAGGGGCCGGACTTCGTGGTGAAGAAGAAGCGCGCGCCGCCCGCGATAAGCCGGTCGAGCTCGGCCCAGGCCGCGGCCGGGTCCCCCTCGAAGGCCACCCCCCAGCCCCGGCGGTGCAGATAGAACAGGAACATCGGCGCCTGGAACGAATTGCAGAGGAAGAGGTCGTCCGGGGAGCCGACGCGGTCCGCGGCCGCGGCGGCGCCGACCACGGCAGGCGAGCCGATGCCGTACCAGTGCCGGATGCGCAGGACGCTGTAGACCGGCATGGCGGCCGCCAGGAGAAGCAGGCCGGCCAGGGCCCACGCCCGCGGCCGCGGGCGCAGCGCCGAGGCCTTCTCGCGCAGGACCAGCAGGCCCGCGCCCATGAAGGCGGCGTTGACCGGCGCCCAGGGCAAGGATGTGTACTCGTGGCCGAAGGTGTAGTAGCCGCCCACGACCAGGCTGAAGCCGAACGCCGCGAACCAGGCCGGGTAGAAATAGAGACGCCGCCGCCAGAGGAGCA
>JAQUNT010000225.1 GCA_028717525.1 Elusimicrobiota bacterium | reverse complement strand
CCCAGCTCTGGGAGCGCCTCATGAGCCTGGGCGCCGGCCTGGGCGTCAAGCCCTGCGGTCTGGGCTGCCGCGACACCCTGCGCCTGGAGGCGGGCTACCTCCTCTACGGCTCGGATGTGGACATGGAGCACTCCAGCTACGAGGCCAGCTGTGGCTGGGTGGTCAAGCTGGACAAGGGCGATTTCATAGGGAAAGCGCACTTCGCCAGGCAGAAGGCCGAGGGCCTCAAGCGCAAGCTCTTCGGCGTCAAGCTCCTGGAGCGCGGCGTGCCGCGCAGCGGCAACGCCGTCTGCGCGGACGGCAAGCCCGCCGGGACGCTCACCAGCGCCACCTTCTCCCCGACGCTCAACATCGGCATCGGCATGGGCTACCTGGACCGGCCCGATCTCAAGCCCGGCGCCAAAGTCACCGTCGAGATCCACGGCCGGCAGGTCCCGGCCGAAGTCGCGCGCATGCCGTTCTATGTTTCCAAGGAGCTCAAAAATGCCAAAGCCTGAGAACTGCCGTTTCAGCAAAACCCACGAGTGGGCCTGCGGCGAGGGCGGGACCGTCACCGTCGGCGTCACCGACCACGCCCAGCACGAGATCACGGACATCGTCTTCGTCGAGCCGCCCAAGCCGGGCCGCCAGCTCAAGGCCGGGGAGGCCTGCTGCGTGGTCGAATCGGTCAAGGCCGCCTTCGACATCTACGCCCCCATCGCCGGAGAGGTCGCCGCGGCCAACGAGGCCGTGACCAAGGACCCCGCCGTGGTCAACCGCTCCCCGATGGAGGAGGGCTGGCTCTTCAAGATGAAGCCGGTCAACGCCGGCGAGCTCAACAAGCTCATGGACTGGAACGCCTACCAGGACTTCCTCAAGACGGCCGAAGCCCATGCCGGCCACTGAGGCCGAGGCCGTGGCGGTTCCGCCCGCGGACTCGTTCGCGCGGCGCCATCTCGGTCCGAGTCCCGAGGACACGGCCGAGATGCTCAAGCTCCTCGGCTACGACTCGCTCGAAGGTCTGGCCGAGGCCGCGGTGCCCGCGGACATCCGCCTCAAGCGTCCCCTGCACCTGCCGGACCCCCTGCTCGAGCACGAAGCCCTCGTCGAGCTCAAGGCCATCGCCGGCCGCAACCAGCTCTGGCGCTCCTACATCGGTCTGGGCTACCAGGAGGCCGTGACCCCGGCTGCCATCCAGCGCAACATCCTCGAGAACCCCGGCTGGTACACCGCCTACACCCCCTACCAGCCCGAGATCTCCCAGGGCCGCCTGGAGGCCCTGCTCAACTTCCAGACCATGGTCTGCGAGCTCACCGGCCTGGAGGTCGCCAACGCCTCCCTGCTCGACGAGGCCACGGCCGCGGCCGAGGCTATGGCCATGAGCCGGCGCCTGGCTGCGGACCCCGAGGCCAAGGCCTTCTTCATCGACGGGGGCTGCCATCCCCAGATCATCGCTGTGGTCAAGACCCGCGCCGCCGCCAGCGGCATGGAGGTCGTGGTCGGGAACCACAAGGATTTCGTGTTCGGACAGAAGGTCTGCGGCGTCCTGCTGCAGTACCCCCAGACCGACGGCACGGTGACCGACTACACCGAGTTCATCGAGCGGGCGCACAAAGCCGGCGCTCTGGTCACCATGGCCGCCGATCTCATGAGCCTCGTGCTCCTCAAGGCCCCGGGAGAGTCCGGCGCGGACATCGCGATCGGCTCGGTGCAGCGCTTCGGCCTGCCCCTGGGCTTCGGCGGGCCCCACGCCGCCTACATGTCCTGCCGCGACGCGCACAAGAGACAGATGCCCGGGCGCATCATCGGCGCTTCCAAGGACAGCCAGGGCCGGCCCGCCCTGCGCCTGGCCCTGCAGACGCGCGAGCAGCACATCCGCCGCGAGAAGGCCACCAGCAACGTCTGCACCGCGCAGGTCCTGCTGGCCGTGGCCGCATCCTTCTACGCCGTGTACCACGGTCCCGAAGGCCTCAAGCGCATCGCCGGCCGCCTGCGCGCCCTGGCCGCGCTCCTGGCCGAGGGCGCCCGCCGCCTGGGCTGGAAGCCCGCCAAGGAGGCGTTCTTCGACACCGTGCGTCTCAGCGCCGACCCCAAGAAGGTCGAGGCGGCCCTGGCCGCCGCGCGCCTGCAGCACATCAACCTGCGCCGGCTCGACGACTCCACGCTCGTCGTCGCCCTCGGCGAGAAGGCCTCGGTGGAGGACATCGAGGAGCTGCTCGAGTGCCTCAACGGGGGACGCAAGACCGGCTTCTCCCTGCGCGAGCTCCAGGCCGACGCCACCCTGCCCGAGGCCCTGGTCCGCCGCAGCGCCTTCCTCGGCCAGAAGGTCTTCAACAGCTACCATTGCGAGCACGAGCTGCTGCGCTACATCAAGCGCCTGGAGTCCAAGGACCTGTCCCTGACCGAGTCCATGATCCCGCTGGGCTCCTGCACCATGAAGCTCAACGCGGCCTCGGAGATGATTCCCATCACCTGGCCCGAGTTCGGCGGCGTGCACCCCTACGCTCCGGTCGAGCAGGCGGAAGGCTACCGCAAGCTCATCAAGGATCTCGAGTCGTGGTTCTGCGAGATCACCGGCTTCTACGCCGTCTCCTTCCAGCCCAACTCCGGCGCCCAGGGCGAGTACACCGGCCTGCTGGTGATCCGCAAGTTCCACGAGGCGAACGGGCAGGGCCACCGCCGGACCTGCCTCATCCCCGCGTCGGCTCATGGGACCAACCCGGCATCAGCGGCCATGGCCGGCCTGGACATCGTGCCCGTGGCCTGCACCGCGGAGGGCGACATCGACCTGGCCGACCTCAAGGCCAAGGCCGAGGCCAACGCGGCGACCTTGGCCGCGGTCATGGTGACCTATCCGTCGACCCACGGCGTCTTCGAGCCCGGCATCAAGGAGCTCTGCGGCATCGTGCACAAGAACGGGGGGCTGGTCTACATGGACGGCGCCAACATGAACGCCCAGGTCGGCCTCTGCCGGCCGGCGGACATCGGGGCCGACGTCTGCCACCTCAACCTGCACAAGACCTTCGCCAGCCCGCACGGCGGCGGCGGCCCGGGCATGGGCCCCATCGCCGTGTCCAAGGCCCTGGCTCCGCACCTGCCGCGCCATCCCCTGGCGCCGGAGGGCGGCACCGGCGTGGGGCCGACGGTCGCGGCGCCTTTCGGCTCGGCCTCGATCCTGCCCATCGCCTGGTCCTACATCGCCCAGATGGGGCCTCAGGGACTGGCCGACGCCTCGCGCGCGGCCATCCTCAACGCCAACTACGTGGCCAAGAGGCTGGCGGACGCCTATCCCCTGGTGTACAAAGGCCGCACCGGGCTGGTGGCGCACGAGTGCATCATAGACATGCGGCCCCTCAAGGCCGCCGGCGTGACCGTCGACGACGTGGCCAAGCGGCTGATGGACTACGGCTTCCACGCCCCCACGATGTCCTGGCCGGTGCACGACACCATGATGGTGGAGCCCACGGAGAGCGAGTCCAAGGCCGAGCTCGACCGCTTCTGCGAGGCCATGCTCGCCATCCGCGCGGAGGTCCGGGAAATCGAGGAAGGCAAGGCCGACCGGGCCGACAACCTCCTTAAGAACGCCCCGCATACCGCCCCAGCCGCGTGCGCGGACGCCTGGAGCCATCCGTACTCCCGGGAGAAGGCCGCCTATCCGACGCCCCGGCTGCGCGAGCACAAGTTCTGGCCGGCCGTGGGCCGGGTCGACAACGCCTTCGGGGACCGGAACTTCCGTTG
The DNA here is from genome assembly GCA_028717525.1 of Elusimicrobiota bacterium. Classification (GTDB taxonomy): domain Bacteria; phylum Elusimicrobiota; class Elusimicrobia; order UBA1565; family UBA9628; genus UBA9628. Next base: position 1,256 of record JAQUNT010000225.1, on the reverse strand, counting down.
CAGCCTGCCACGCGAGTCCTAGAGCCGGTCCTCGACGCCCCTCATCAGATGGCGCTCGATGAGGCTGTGCTGTCCGGCGCGCCGCCGGACAGCACGGTGCTGCGCTTCTACCGCTGGGCCGGACCGGCGCTGACCTTCGGCTACAGCCAGGCCTGGACCGCGGCCTGCGCTGCCGCGCAGTCCGCAGGCATCCCCGAGGCGCAGGTCGTCCGGCGTTCCACGGGCGGGGGCATCGTCTTTCACGACGGCGACCTCACCTTCTCTTTGGTCTTCCCCTGGCCGCGCCTGAGTCCGCCGTGCGAGATCTACGAGAAGGTCCACCGCGGGGCCCTGGAAGGCCTCAAGGCCGTGGGCCTCGCGGCCTCCCTTTGGCCGGGGAAGGCCCCGGCGCGCCAAGCCGCCTGCTTCTCGGGCCCCGAGACCAGCGACCTGGTCGACGGGCGCGGCCGCAAGCTGCTGGGCGGAGCCTTGCGCCGGAGGCTGGGCCGAGGGCTCTATCAGGGCTCCCTGCGCGCGCCGCGACGGAACGGTCTGGAGCCCGCCATCCGGCGGGGCCTCTCCCATCGGTGGGGGGACTTGGATCTGGGCGTGGAAGAGTCCTGGCTGGCGGCGGCCCAGGGACTGGCCGGGAAGTATTCATCGGAAGCTTGGAACAAGAGGAGATGACATGAAAGCATTCGTTCTCTGCAAGCTGGCGCCGGGCATGGAGCAGAAGGCCATCCAGTCCATCCGGGCCGTGCCTGGAGTGACGGACGTGTACATGGTCTTCGGCGGCTGGGACTGCATCCTTTCGGCGGATGCCGACACCATGGACAAGCTCTGCGGCCTGGTGGTGAGCAAGGTGCGGGGAGTCGAGGGCGTCGACGCCACCGAGACCTTGGTCACGACCAACTTGTGACCGCAGCGCCTTGAACGCCTGAAGCCCAAATGGTTTAATTGCGCTCATGACCGATGGCGAAGGCCTGGTCGCGAGTTCCACCAAGCTCATCATGGTCGTCGATGACGACGAGAGCGTCCGCGACCTGCTCGGATTCGTCATCAAGAAGGAGGGCTTCCGGCTCGAGATGGCGGCCGACGGGGAGGAGGGCCTCAACAAGGTCCAGACCCTTTTGCCCGACCTGATCCTCCTGGACCTCATGCTGCCCCGCTACGGCGGCTTCGAGGTCCTGCGCCAGCTGCAGACCGGCGAGACCGCGAAGATCCCCATCATCATCATCACCGGCCGCTACACCGACCGGAGCACGGCGGAGATGATA
>JAQUNT010000224.1 GCA_028717525.1 Elusimicrobiota bacterium | reverse complement strand
TCGTAGCCTTAGCACACCGAAGGCGCTAAAGCTCTGGGTCACAAGCTATCTGCGGATGCGGCCAGAGATTGTCTGCAACCAGGCCCAATAACCCAAATATTTTTGTCAGTCCCGTCCGGACATAGTCCGCCGGAACAAACGGGCATCGCCACCCATGCCGCTGAAAAGCAGGACTCTTCCGTCAGCCATATCCGCCGGCCTCCGGAGGCGCCGGCGGGACGAATCTCCTTACGGCCAGAGCGCCGGCGCGCGATCGGCATGATAGCCTTCTTGCTCATGGCAGGGCATCTCCCCTAGAAGCGCCCCATGGGCGCCGCGCCCGCGGCGCAGGCCGCTTCCAAGGACGACAAGGTCCTGGCGGACTCGCGCAGCATCCAGCCCGCCTCGGCGGCCGCGGCCCCGGCCAGCAGGGCCGCCAGCAGCAACGCCTTGAGCCCGGCGCGATCTCTCTGGTTCATGACCTCAACGGAGCAATTTTAATGCCGATAAAGTGCTATCATCCGCTACAGCCATGCCCCAGCTGAGCCTGCGCGCTTCCATGAGCCTGCAGGGCCGCCTGAAGCTGGCCCATCTCTTCGAGATGCCCGAGGCCGAGCTCGCGCAGCTGGCGCGCAAGCTGGAAGCCCACCCGCTCTTCGCGCGCCTGCGCCGGGCCGGTGTGGTGCGCCTGACGCCGTTCCCTAAAGCCTATTTCACGGCCCGGCGCTTCGCGGGCTGGGGCCTGCGCACGGCCAGCGCCGGCCTGCCCGAGCTGGTGGACGGCAACTGCGACCTCGTGGCCCTGATCCGCAAGGCCGGGCAGGAGCGCTTCGAGGAGTGCTTCGTCAAGGACGCGGTCCTCAGCGACCGGGAGCGCGCCCGGCGCTGCGGGCTGACCTTGGACCAGGTCCGGAAGCTGCGCCGCTTCATGGACCGCGCCTTCCTGCAGGGAGAGTTCGAGCGGCCCGCCCCGGCGCCGGCCAAGGTCTTCAGCTCCGTAGCCGGCATCGCGGTGGACCAGGGCCGGGCCGTGATCTCCTTCTTCAACCGGGAGATCTGGAAAGGCCGCTACGAGGTGGACGAAGCCAAGCTCTCCGGCCTGGCCCCGGAGCAGGCTCGGCGCGCAGAGGCCTTCCTCAAGCGCCTGCGCTTCGTGGAGCAGCGCAAGACCACGCTCTACCGGCTGCTCGAGGCCCTGGTCGAAGCCCAGGCCGAGTACCTGCGCACCGGGGCGCCGGAGCTGCGCCAGCCCCTGACCCAGCGCTCCTTGGCCGCGGCCTTGGCTGTGGACCCCAGCACCGTCAACCGCCTGGCCGCCAACAAGTCCGTGCAGCTGCCCTGGGGCCTGGAGGCGCCCATGAAGGTCCTGATGCCCAGCGCCAAGGCCGTGGCCCTCGACCGCCTCGACGCCTTGGCCCGCGAGCGGTCCGAGCTCTCGGACGAGGGACTGCGCGAGGAGCTCGAGCGCCGCCACCAGATCTTCCTCTCGCGCCGCTCCGTCACCCAGTACCGGCACGACCTGGCGCTGGCCCGGAGGGGCCTGCGCAGCCCCGCATGAGCTGGCCCGTCGCCTTCGCCGTCGTCTCCGCCCTGTGCAACGGAACCATCGGAGTGCTGGCCTATCTGCGCGGCCGCCGCGACACCCTCTACCGCAGCTTCTCTTTGCTCAACTTCTGCTTCGCCTTCTGGAGCCTGGCCTTCGCCGTGGCCTGGCCGGACTTCGAGAGCGCCCTGAACATGAAGCTCCTCTACACGCCCCTGGCCCTGATCCCGGCCGCGGCCCTCTCGTTCGTGTGGAGCTTCACCGGCCTGCCCCAAGCCCAGCGGCACCGCCGCACCGTGCCGCTCTACCTGGCCGGCGCGGCCCTGCTCGGGATGCTCTGGTCCAGGGTCATCTCCTGGCGGGTGTTCCGCGGGGCTTTCCTGGCCGGCGGCCTGCCGGTGTTCCTGGGCTGCCTCCTGCTGCTCTACCAGCATTGGCGCCGGGCCGAAGAGCCCGCGGAGCGCAACCGGCGCGGCTACCTGCTTTTGGCCTCTTGCTTCGCGGTGTTCGGCGGCCTGGCCGACGGCCTGCCTCTGGTGGGCCTGCACCTGCCCAGGCCGGGCAACGCCTCCATCATGCTCTACTCCCTCATCGTGCTGGCGGCCATCACCCGCCACCACCTCCTCGACCTGCGCGTGGCGGTCAAGCGCGGGCTGACCATGCTCACAGCCTCGCTGCTGCTGAGCCTGGTGCTGACCGGCATCGCTTGGCTCACCCGGCAGGTGGAAGGCGCGCTGTTCCTGAACTTCTTCGTGCTGAGCCTGGTCCTCATGGCCGCCCTGCCCACGGCCTGGGAGCGGCTCAACCGCCTCTCCGGCCGCTGGTTCTTCGCCCGCCAGCTGGGCCGCGAGCAGGCCCTCGACGCCTTGGAGCTGAAGCTGGAGCGCGTCTCGGACCTCAACGCCGCGGCCGAGGCCGCGGCCGAGACCATACGCTCGGTGTGGAGCGCGCGCTGCGAGTTCCTCTGGGCCCGGCGGCTGCTGCGCCGGGTGGACGCCTTTCCCGAGCTGCCCGAGCCCCTTTGGGCCCTGCTGGGCGCCAAGAGCGAGGTCGCCACGCTCGACAGCCTGGACCGGGACCGCAGGATGCGGCCGCTCGCCGAGGCCCTGCGCGAGCGGCGGGCCCAGGCCGTGGCCCCGGTGGCGCGCGGGGGCGAACTGGTGGGAGCGGTCCTGCTCAGCGAGCCGGCCGACGGCTTCTATGACCTGAGCGGCGTGCGCTGGCTCAGGAGGCTGGCCGTGGGCATGGGCCGGGCCGTGGAGGCGGCCGAGACCGCGGCGGCCCTGCTGCACGCGGACCGTCTGGCCCAGCTGGGGACCTTGGCCGCCGGGGTGGCGCACGAGGTGCGCAATCCCTTGAGCGCCATGGCCGGGGCCGCGGAGATGCTGGGCCGGCCCCTGGCCGAGTCCGAGCGCCGGGAATACCTGGGCGTGCTCAAGGAGGAGGTGGCCAGGCTCGACGGCATCGTCAACGAGCTGCTGGACTACGCTTCCCCCAAGCCCGAGCAGGCGCGCGCTTCCTGGGGCGAGGTCTGGGGCAAGGTGGAGCGCCTGGCCAGGACCGACTGGCCCGGGGCCGTGGCCTTGGACTGCCGGGCCGAAGACCTCGCCTTGGCGGTGACCCCCGACCACCTGCGCCAGATCCTGCTCAACCTCCTGCGCAACGCGGCGCGGGCCGCGCGCTCCTCCGTGGCCGTGAGCCTGCGCCGGCGCGCCGGCTGGGCCGTGCTGGAGGTCTCGGACGACGGGCCCGGCATACCGGCCGAGCTCCTGCCCAGGCTCTTCACTCCCTTCGCCAAGTCCAGCGGCGGAGGGGCCGGGCTGGGCTTGGCCACGGTCAAGAGGCTCGCCGAGCTCTACGGGGGCCGGGCCTGGGCCGAGAACCTCTCCCCCGGGGCCTGCGGTATCGGAAGTTCCGCAGGCCCCGGCGGGACGGACTCCCTTACCGCCGGGGCGCGCTTCACAGTCGAGCTCCCCGCCGCCTAGAACGGCACAAATATTGCTCCGTGAGGAGCATGAAGCCAGGCACACGACGGCAAAGCAATTCCAAAGGCCGTCGGTGCCTGAGCGCTGACGCGCTCAGGGAGGCGATATGAAGATCCTGCTGATCCTGCCGGCCGTGGAGAAGTACCGGGTCCTGCCCGGCCAAGAACCGGCGCGGCGCAAGATGCTGCGCTTCAGCGTGCTGGGCCTGACCACGGTGGCGGCGCTGACTCCCGCGGAGCACGAGGTCGTGCTCTGCGACGAGAACGTGGAGGCGCTGGACCTCGACAGCGACGCGGACGTGGTGGGCATCTCCTTCATGACCGGCCTGGCGCCGCGCGCCTACGAGCTGGCCGCCCATTTCCGCGGGCGCGGCAAGGTCACGGTGGCGGGGGGGTATTTCCCGACCTTGTCCCCCGCGGAGGTCCAGGAGCATTTCGACATCGTGGTCTCGGGCGAGGCCGAGGGCGTCTGGCCGGCGGTCCTCAAGGACATCCGGAACGGCGCTTGGCGCAAGTTCTACAGGGGAGAGTCCTTGCCGGATCTGGCCGGGGTGCCCATCCCCCGCCACGACCTGCTGCGGAAGAACTCCCGGAGCTACGCCACCATCCACGCGGTGCAGGCCGGGCGCGGCTGCAAGCACACCTGCCGCTTCTGCTCCGTCACCGCCTTCTTCGGCCACGCGCACCGCTCCCGGCCGGTGGCGGCGGTGCTGGCCGAACTGGCCCTGGCGCCCAAGGACTTCATGTTCGTGGACGACAACATCATCGCGGACCCCGACTACGCCAAGAGGCTCTTCCGGGCCATGGCCCCGCTGGGCAAGCGCTGGGTCACCCAATGCTCCATCAAGATCGCCGACGACCCGGAGCTGCTGGCCTTGGCCCGGGCCGCGGGCTGCCGGGGCCTCTTCGTGGGCATCGAGAGCACGGACCCCAAGGCTTTGGCCGTCATGGAGAAGGAGTTCAACGACCCGGCCGGGTACCTGGAGCGCGTGCGCCGCATACGGGCCGCGGGCATCGGCGTGCAGGCCGGCATCATCGTGGGGCTCGACACGGACGACGTCACCGTGTTCCGGCGGACCCTGGAGTTCCTGCAGAAGGCGCCGTTCGACGCGCTGCAGCTGGCCATACTCACGCCCCAGCCGGGCACGCCTCTCTATGAGGAGTTCGCAGCCGCGGGCCGCATCAAGGACCGGGACTGGGAGCATTACGACTACCGCCACGCGGTCATCGCGCCCAGGCTGATGAGCGCGGCCGAGCTGCAGGAGGGGGCGGACTGGCTCTACGCCCAGTTCTACCGCCTGGACCGCGTGCTCTGGCGCGCGCTCAAGGCCGCCTTCAGCCTGGGGCCGGTGCCGGCCCTGGCCGGACTGCGCCTGGGCCTGACCTACCGCTACGACAACATCCGCGAGGGGATCGTCGGCCGCGACCCGGCGCGGCATCTGGCGCCAACCGATGGGGGGGTCCTTTTTTACCAGCTTT
>JAQUNT010000223.1 GCA_028717525.1 Elusimicrobiota bacterium | reverse complement strand
CAGGGACACCGCCGCCGGCGCGGCCAAGCCGAGGGCCAATAAGGGGATGGCCTCGCGCATGAGATGATTCTAACAAAGTTGCGCGGGCCGCGCGGCGGCCGGCGGCCGCCTGCGGTATCGGAAGTTCCGCACCTGGGGCATCGGAAGCTCCCCAGATGCCTGGCGGACGGACTTCCTCACGCCAGGCAGGCACCGGCAGAATCTACGGGCGCGCCGCCTCCGGCGCCGCGCAGAGCGGCGGCGACCTCGTTGTCGAATTATGATGTAAATGCCAATGCTTTAATGTAATTCCCTCCAGCGCTGGCGGAAATCAAAAAAAGATGCTGACAGCATATACGGTTTTACCAATACAGCTCGCCATCGCAATCCCGTCCAGCTCAGGCTCCTAGGACTTTGGGCAGGTCCGGCGCAGGCCTAAAATCTCCCGCGGGACTGGGCCCAAGGGCCGTGGCCGGCCAAGCGCATCCCTCCTATAATTATGCCGATGACCGGAACCAAGCGCGCTCGGCGCTGCCTCCTGCTCCTTTCCGCCTGCGGCCTGGCCGCGGTCTCAGCCTCGGCCGCGGCCGTCATCCGCTGCGAGGTCCGCGTGGGCGGCCCGAGCGGGGTCCACGGCCCGGCCTTGGTCGCGGCGCCCGCCGGCGCAGTGGCCGGTCTATCCGCCGGGTCCCTGCAGGCCCCTGGCCTGAGGTCCGGACTCTCCGCCCCGGCCGCCCCCGTCGTGGCGCCGGCCGCAGGGAAATCCGTCCGGCCGGCACCTGCGGAACTTCCCATACCGCAGGCGCCGGTCGCCTTGAGTTGGTCCGGCGCGCCCGGGCGCGCCGCCCCTGCAGCGCAGGCGTTCTCCGCTCCCGAAAGGGGCGAAGTCCCCGCGGCGCTCTCGCCGGAGCGCCGCGCCGAGTACCAGAGCCTTTCCTCCGAGCTCGGCGCCGGCCCCGCGACGATCTCGCCGGAGAAAGCCCGCGACCTGGGCGCCCGGTTCTTCACGGCCGCGCGGCTGCCGGCCGCCCCGGCCAAGGGCGGGGAGCTCGGTCCCGGCGCGAACGCGGTCTCCGCGTCCCTCGCCCCGGCGGGACCCGCGGCCGCGCGCGCCCCGCCGCAGGCCGCCGCCCGGCGCCACAGCTACCGTCCCCAGACCGGACTGCGCGCCGCCCTGCAAGACCGCCTCATGCACGCGCGCCTGCTGGGCCACCATTTCTACTGGTACACCGTCACCCACATCGCGGAGCTTTGGCCGAGCTACCAGGAGAAGCGGGCCAAGCTCGCCGCGCGCGGGGAGGCTTCGGCGGTGACCCGGCCGCGGACCTTCTTCTCCTATATGAGGGTCATGGGCGAGACCGGGGTCTTCTACGTGCTGGGCTTCGCCGCGCTCAACGACCGGGCGGTGCTGGAGGAATCCCGGCGCACCTTCGACCGGTTCTTCGACGGGCCCGGCGTCGGGCCCGAGACGCGCGAGGCCTTCGAGCGCTTCCTGGGACGCATCCTGGTCTTCAACGCGGCCCACCGCGCCCACTCCAACATGAAGAAGCACATCCGCGACGCGCTCCTGCTCGCCTCCGTCATGCCGGCGCGCGACATCGCCCCGTTCTTCGACTCCTTGGCGCTCAAGGACAAGACCGACGAGATCGACGCGTTCCAGCGCCAGGGCGCGCCGGAGATCATCAAGGCTTTCGCGGAGGCCGTCCGGCAGACCCTGGCCGAGGAGCCCGACAGCCCGGACCGGGTCCTGGGCGTGGTGCTCATGGGCAGCTTCGCCCGGGGCGCCGCCACCCCCACCAGCGACATGGACGCCGAGCCCCTGGCCGTGGAGGGAGCCGAGGGCCGGGTGGCGGCCTTCAACGAACGGCTCGTCGCGCGGTGGGAGGCGCTGGGCCTGCAGAAGGCCAACCCCATCACCCCGCACGAACACCCGCTGCATCCCTCGCCGGGCCTGCTCTCGCTGGTCCACCCCAACGGGGACTTCCTGGTCTTCGCGGACGACGCGGCCCTGGAGGAAGCCCTGGCCGCGGGCTCCGGCGCCGCGGCCTCGCCCATGGTCCGCGACCGGACCGTGCGGGGCTGGCTGGGCCGGGCCTTGGAGTTCGGCACGGTCTTCGCCGTCACCTGCTGGACCGACCTCAAGCGGGTCCTGCGCGCGGCCTAGCCGAGACGCCCCAACAGGCGCAGGATCCCGTCGAGAGTCGTCAGGGGATGGGGCGGACAACCCGGGATGAAGAGGTCCACCGGCAGGAGCTGGCCGCAGCCGTCGTGCGCCTCGGGCCGGCCGCGGTACGGCCCCCCTGAGATGGCGCAGGCTCCCGCCGCGATGACCAGCTTGGGAGAAGGCACGGCGGCCCAGGTCTTGAGCAGGGCCTCCCGCATGTTCGCGGTCACCGGGCCCGTCACCAGGAGGCCGTCGGCATGCCGGGGCGAGGCCACGAACTGCACCCCGAAGCGCCCCAGGTCCCAGCCGATGGTGCCCAGGACGTTGAGGTCGGACTCGCAGGCGTTGCAGCCGCCCGCGCTGACCTGCCGCAGCTTGAGGCTGCGGCCGAAGACCCGGCGCGACTCCGCCTCCAGCGCCTCGGCGAGCCGGTAGGCTCCGCCTCGGACCACCAGGTCCTCGCGCCGCCGCGCCGCCATGGCCGGCTCGCGCGTGAACTCCACCGCCCGCTCGGGGCAGGCCTCCACGCAGGCCCGGCAGAAGAGGCACCGGCCCAGGTCCAGAGCCCCGCCGGAGAGCGCCCCGGTGGGGCAGACCGCGGCGCAGGCCGCGCAGCCGTCCCGGCAGCGCGAGGCGTCGAGCCGGGGCCGCCCCGCGAAGCGCTCGGGCAGCTCCGGGGCCGGGCCGTCCGGCCAGGGCGTGGTCCGATGCCCCTGCTTAAGCCTCGCGATCAGCGCCTTGAACATGAAGGTCCCTCACAGGTCATGGCCGCAATAGGACAGGTTGAAGCTCTTGTTGCAGAGCGGAAAATCCGAGATGGGCTGGCCCCGCATGGCCGCGGCCAGGCCGAACCAGTTGTGGAAGGAGGGGTCGACGACCTTGTAGCGGGAGAAGCGCCCCTGCCCGTCGGTGACCGCGACGTGGCAGATCTCGCCGCGCCAGCCCTCGACCAAGGAGACGCAGATGCGCTCCGCCGCGAGCGGGCCGGTCTCCGCGCGCAGCCGCCCCTGGGGCAGGTGCTCGAGCAGGTCGCGCACGAAGGCCGCGGAGCGCTGCAGCTCCAGCCAGCGCACGTAGGCGCGGGCGAAGACGTCGCCGGTGCGGGCGGTGGAGACCGGGATCTGGGCGAAGGCGTAGACCCCGTGCGGGAAATCGTGGCGCACGTCGCGGTCCAGGCCGGCGGCGCGGGCGGCCGGGCCGACCAGGCCCAGCTCCAGGCAGGACTCCGCGGCCAGGGTCCCCGCGCCCTCGAAGCGCGCCATGACCGACTCGGATTTCCAGAGCAGTTCCACGGCCCCGGCCGCGTCCCGGAGCGCCTCGTCCAGACGCCGGAGCAGCTCCCGGCGCAGGCCCGCCTCGGCGTCGAACCCGACCCCGCCCGGACGCAGCAGGCCCCGCCCGAACCGGCTGCCGCAGAGCAGGGCCGTCATATTGAGGAAGTCCCCCCGGATGCGGCCGCAGAAGGAGGCCGTGGGCAGGTAGCCCACGTCGTTGGCCAGGGCCCCCAGGTCGCCGGCATGGTTGGCCAGCCTCTCGAGCTCCAGCGCCACGCCGCGCAAAGCCATGGCCCGGGCCGAGACCCGCGCGCCCGAGAGCGCCTCCACGGCCTGGCAGTAGGCGGCGCCGTGGCCCGCGGAGGTGTCCCCGGCCAAGGTCTCCACCACGTGGATGGTGCGCCGGTCCGGACCGCCCGCCAGCATGGCCTCGACGCCCCGGTGCTGGTAGCCCAAGGAGATCTCCAGATGCAGGACGTCCTCGCCGTGGCATTGGAACCGGAAGTGCCCGGGCTCTATGACTCCGGCATGCACCGGCCCGACCGCCACCTCGTGGATCTCCTCGCCCTCCACCCGGAAGAAATCGGCGGTGCCGGACCTGATGGGCTTCAAGCCGGGATGCCCCTCCGGCCGGATGCCGGAGTCCTCGAAGAGCTCCCGCTCGAACCAGTGCGCTTGAGCGCAGCGCGGGGTCAGGGCCGGGTAGGAGCCCTGGACCGGGGCGCAGGCCAGCTGGATCTCGCCGGCCTCGTCGCGGGCCAGCGCGGCCCAGAGCCGCCCCTGATGATGGAACCAGGCCGACAGCCGGGCTCCCCCCCGGACCGCCGCCGCGACCTCGTCTCGGAAGCGCGCGGGCTCCAGCGGCGCGACCATGTCCAACGCCACGGGCTCGGCGTTGTGGACCGTGGTCATGGCCGCCCCCCCAGGATCGCCGCGGCCCGCTCCAGCACCGCGCGCAGAGGCTCGGGCATCCAGAGCCCCATCACGAGCAGGGCGGCCAGCGGCGCCAGGACCACCGCGGCCTCGGCCGGCCCGGTCTTCCCTTCGGAGCGCAGGCCCGGCGGAGGCTCGCCCAAGGCCGCCCCGATGGCATGGCGCAGGGCGCTCACGAAGATGATGCTGGTCCCGGCCAGGAAGACGAGCAGGGCCGCGTAGGCCCCTTGGTCCAGGGCGGCCTTGACGATCAAGAGCTCGCTGAGGAAGATGGCGAAGGGCGCCGCGCCCAGCAGGGCCAGGAAGCTAAAGAAGAGCCCGCCGCCCCAGACCCGGTCGCTCTGCGCCGCGCCCGAGATCCGCCGGAGGTCGTTGCTGCCGTAGAGCCGCCCGAGGCGCCCCATGCAGAAGAACCCCGTGCTCTTGCACAGGGAGTGGTTCAAGGCGTGGAACAGGGCCGCGAACCGCCCCAGCCCCCCCAGGCCCAGGCCCAAGGCGATGATGCCCAGATGCTCGACGCTGTGGTAGGCCAGCAGGCGCTTGCCGTCATGCTGGAACAGGATGAAGACCGCGGCCACGAGGATCGAGATGAGCCCCAGCAGCCTCAGCAGGCCGCCGCCCCACTCGGCGAGCGCGGGGGAGGCCTGGAGCAGGGCGGAGTAGCGCATG
>JAQUNT010000222.1 GCA_028717525.1 Elusimicrobiota bacterium | reverse complement strand
GCCGGCGGCGCGGTGGCCCTGGCCGCGGTCGCGGGCGGCGCGCTCTGGTACCGCGGGCAGGCGGCGGAGAAGCAGTGGACCCTCTCCAAGAGCTTCCGTGACATCTCCGTCATGAGCCAGGCCATCCGCGCGCGCAACGCCGGGGCGCTGGCCGGAATGCGCCAGGAGGCCGAGGGACGGCGCGAGCGCATGCAGGCGCGCATCGCGGCTGCCCAGGCCGCCAAGGCCAAGACCGTGGCCGACGCCACCAACGATCCTCTGGCCAAGGCCGTCGCCTTGGCCGGCTTCGACAGCTTGGTCATCGTGCGCACCGCGCTCAACTGCAACGAGCTCTCCACGGACCCCGCGCAGCGCATCGGCGGGCTCACCCCCGAGGCCTGGAAGAAGGGCATCGCGGCGGCCCGGGACGCGGGCGCGCAGAAGCCGGAGAAGCTCAGGGAGGGGGCGCTGGCCCGGGTCCTCAAGGATTTCCATGGGGAGCTCTCCCGGGAGTCGGCCGAGGCCAGGCGCCTCGACGGACTGCTCTCCGAGTACGAGAAGACGGTCCCCGCGGTGTTCGGCGGCAAGCTCAAGGACCAGGTCAAGGCGGCCAAGGCGGAGATCCAGCGCTTCAAGGACGCGGAGCTCTCGGCGGAGAGCGGCGTGCGCGCAGCCGAGAACGCGGCCATGCGCGGGCGGGTCAGCGACCGCATCTACGGCCAGGACCAGGTCCCGGAGTTCATCAAGCGCCGAGACCATCACGACAGCCTGGCCCGGCTGGCGGAAGGCCCGATGAAGTCGGCCGTGGGCACGGCGCGCGGCGTGGACAGGGACCTGCAGATGATGATCTCCGAGCGCCACACCGAGGCGGCCATGCTGGCCATGGCCATCGCCAACGAGCACGTGCCCGTCACGAAATGCGAGATGGATTCGGACGGCCACCAGAGCTGCCATACCGAATACGAGGACCACAGCGGCATGTACAAGATGATGGCCGCAGCCGCCGGCTCGGCGGCCCAGGCCGCGGCGCGCCGAGCGCAGAGCGGGATCGAGACTCTGCGCGGACAGCTCTCCCAGCTCTCCGGCAACCAGACCCTGAGGTCCGAGGGCCTGGTCGCGGCCCTTCCGGTCGCGGCCGGCCCCCAGGTCAGCGCCGGCTCGGGAGGGCTGCTCGACATGTTCATCCCGGGCTTCGCCAGCCTGCTGATGACCGGCTTCAACGAGGGGTCGGCCTCGGAGGCCCGCGCCAAGTACGCCGCGGTCAAGGGCGCCATCGAGGGGGTCGACAGCGTCGTCCGGGCGCGCCAAGCCGGGGAGAGACGGTGGCTCGACGGCCAGATCGACCAGGACCTGCAGCGGCAGATGAGCGAGGCGGTCAATTGACTCCCGCAAACCCGTGTCGGACCGGTGCGCTCAAACGCACCAATCCAACACGACTACGGAAGGATGCTGCCGGGGTACGGGTCCGCCCTGGCTGCCAACCTCTACCGCAGGTGCCGGCCTGACTAATCGCCCAGGCTCTTAGCGGCCGGGCAGCGAGATGCGGAAGGTCGTCCCCCGGCCCGCCGGAAACTCGAGCGTGAGCCTGCCGCCGTGCGCCTCGACCAGGCTCTTCGCGATGGTCAGGCCCAGGCCGCTGCCGCCCTTCTTGCCCTGGGAGAAGAAAGGCTCGAAGACGCGGCCGCGGATCGCGGCGGGGATGCCCGGGCCGTCGTCCCGGACCGTGATCCGGACGCCGCCGCGCTGCCGGGCCGCCTCGAGCCAGACGGAGCCGCCCTTGGCAGCGAGGGCGTCCACGGAGTTGCCGACCAGGTTCTGGAGGACCCGCAGCAGACGCGCCCGGTCCGCTCGGGCGACCCCATGCGCCGCGGCGATGCGCAGGGTCACGCGGGAGTTGGACAGGAACTCCTGGTTCAGCGTCCGGAACTCCTCGAACAGGTCCGCCAGGGGCAGGGCTTCGATCTTGAGGTCGGTGTGGCCCCGGGCGAAATCCAGCAGCTGCTGGGCCATCCCGGCCATGCGCTCCGCCTGGCACTGTATGATCTGGCAGCAGCGCCGGGTCTCCGCTTCCTGGTGCTCCTGCTGGATGACGGAGCCCGCCAGGCGGATGCTGGTCAGCGGATTCTTGAAGTCGTGGATGATCGAGCCGGCCAGCTCCCCGATGAGGTGGATCTTCTCCTTGCGCAGGGTCTCCGTCACGAACTTCTCGTCGATCGCCCGCAGATAGTCGACGACCTTGGCCGAGATGTCCCGCGTCACCGCGGGAGGCTCGCAGGCCAGGGCCTTGCGGAAATCCGCCTCCGGGATCTTGTAGAGGACCACGGGCCCCTTGGCGCGGGCGCCCGTGATCCTTTCTTTGCGGTACATGACCCCGATCTCGCCGAAGTAGTCCCCGGGCCCGACCGTGGCGAGCACCACGGCGCGGCTTCCCGCCGGGCCCTTGACGAGCTGGACCTCGCCCGAGGCGATGAGGCAGATGGATTCGGGGACGGAGGACTCGTCGAAGATCTCGGCGCCGTCGCGATAAGAGCGTTTCGTGGCGGCGGCGGCTAATCTGCGCCGGGATTCCGCGCTGAACCGGCGGAAGAGCTGGTTGTCCGCGAGCTTGATCATAGCGATGATAATGATACCAAAATACCACCCCGGCCCCTCAGGAGAGGAGCCGGGGCGTTCCGGGAGGAGCGGGCGGGGCTTACTGCAAAGTCCCCTGGTGCTCCCAGAGCCAGGTCTGCTCCCGGGTCTGGAACTCGGCGAACTCCTTCTGCGCGGCGGCTGCGGCGGCCGCGCTCTTCTGCGCCTCGGCCAGGACCGCCTCGGTCTGCGCCAGCTCCGCGCGCAGCGACTCCGCGTTGGGGTCGTTGGGCACGGTCAGCATCTGCTCGATGGCGTACTTGAGGTTCACGAGCCGGCCCGCCTCGGCGGAGCTCTTGGCGCCCACCTCGGCCAAGGTCGGGACGCCCTGCCTCTTGAGGTAGTCCACGCCTCCGGACGGGTCGTGCTCGACCCAGAGGCGGATGGCCTGCGCCGCGGCCTCGTCCTTGTGCCCGTCGATGTCCTCCATGGTCATGCGCGTGCCGCCGAGCTCGAAGAAGGACTCGGCCATGCGGCTGGCCACGATGTAGCGCCTCTCGGCCGAGTCCGGGAAGTCCTTGAGCATCAGCTCCGCCGTCTCCTTGGCCACGTACACGGCCAGGTAGCGCAGGGAGGGGGGCTCGGCCAGAGCCGGGCTGAGATACACCGCGGGCACGGCGCCGAGCCAGGCGTGCGCGCTGCGGCCCTGGGCCTGGCCGCTGAACTCGACGACGGCCTGGCGCTCGCGCAGCCAGGTCACGAGCAGCTCGCCGGTGCCCGGCTGGTCGTTCATGGCCACCAGCGTGGACCCGATGAGGCGCTGCGGGTCCGGAGCCTGCTGGGCGCGAGCCTGCACCCCGGCGGCGAGAGCGTGGCCCGCGGCCGCGGCCTGGATGCGGATGCCCTGCAGCCCCGCGGCGAAATCCGCCTCGCTCAGCGGGACCTGCGCCTGGGCCGCCCCGCCCGCGGCGGCGAGCAGCGCCAGGATCGAAAGGATCTTCGTCATTTCGGCCTCCCGGGAGGACCGGCGCCTCCCGGAAGGATTATAGCGGCGGTCCGTGGACGCCGCCTTGGGCCTGAAGGGTGTCAACTCGGCGGCAAAAGGCCCAGGCCCTCCTGGGACCGGGCGCGGGAGTCCCTTCGGCCAGGTGTTCCTGCTGGTTAGAAGCTGGCGAGCAGCGCGACGGCCGTGGTCGTGTCGTCCTTGGCCGCTCCCGCGGGGGGCAGGCTGTTGTGCTTCCAGATGTAAGAGGCCTTGAGGGAGAAGAGGTCCGTCAGGGCCGCGGTCACGGCCGTCTCGGTGTTAAGGCGGTTGTCCTTGGCCATCTTGACGCTCTGTATGTATTCGGCGTCCTGGCTGAAGGACGCCGTGTCGCTGAACTTGTGGGTCAGCTTGGAGTAGAACCGGGCGGCGCCGAAGTCGTTGCGCTTGGCCTCGATGCGCTCCTCGTTGACATAGGCGGGGGCCACCTCGCCGATGAGCAGGTCCTTGGGCGTCTTCCACAGCTCCCGGCCCGCGCCCGCGGAGAGCTCGTGGCGGTGGGAGAGCTTGGCGAAGCGGTCGCGGTCCCAGCGGTACTTCTCGAAGACGTAGTTGCGGTCGTCGAGCTTGTAGGAGACCTTCTCCCAGGCGAAGTATTGCTCCGCGGTCACGGTCCCCTTGCTCTTGGAGCCCAGCCCGCCGGCCTCGGTGTCCAGGCGGAAGCTGGGCCGGAAGTCCCAGCCGAAGGCGTTCTTGGCGGAGGTCGTGGTGGCCTTGCTGTTGCCGTTGGTGGTGACCAAGGAGAACTCGGCTTGGTCCTTCCACTTCTTGGCCGCGGCGGGCTCGGACCAGGCGTGGCACGGCATCAGGGCGGCGGCGAGCATGAAGGTCAGGGTTCTCATGATGGTACGAATATCATATGAATTCCAGGCTCCCTCAGTCTGGTTCGCGGCGGAACAGGCGGCTCAGGATCGACCAGCAGCCCAGCGCCGAGCAGAGCAGCCCGAAGAGCACGAAGACGACGCCCAGGGCCAGGAGGATCTTCTGCTGGACCGTCTGGGGCAGGGCCCGCGCCGCGGCCTGCGCGAGGGAGTGGCTGGCGGACGCCGTCCGCCCCGCCGGCAGACGGCTCAGCCCGAGCCAGCAGAAGAGCCCGCCGAAGAGCACCCCGGCCGCACCCATGCCCCAGGCCAGGAACAGGCCTTCCCAATCGAAGCCGCGGCGCCGCGCCGGTGTCATCTGGAAAGGTATTATAGCTTGCTTGACGGCCGCTGCGAACGGCTCCAGCGGCGGACCTGTTGCAAAGCGGCCCCCAAAACTCCTACAACTCAGATGCTCATGAAGACCGACGGCCCGGGTCCGGTGCTCTCCCGCTGCATCGCGCTGGGCCTGGGCCTGCTGGCCGCGTACCTGGCCCTGGACCTCGCCCTATGGGTCTGCGGCCGGGTCGATGTCTGGCGCATCGCGCGCTCCCAGGGCGGCGCCTCCGGCCGG
>JAQUNT010000221.1 GCA_028717525.1 Elusimicrobiota bacterium | reverse complement strand
CAAGGACTTGGTCGGTCCCACGGTCTGGCATCCGGACTTCTTGTTCCTGCACCGCGAGGTCCTGGGCCTGCTGGCCATCGCGCATATGCGCACCGGCAAGGTGTCGCCCTGTGAGCGGATGCGCGAGGATCCGGCCTGCCTTTTGCCCAAGAACGTCCAGGATCTGCCCGTCGATCCCAAGGACGCCCGCGAGGCGATCCGTTATCTGGAAGCCACCCTGGAATGGAAGCCCCTGGACCTGGAGGCGCAGTGGCTGCTCAACCTGGCCCACATGGCGATCGGGGACTACCCGCAGGGGGTCCCGAAGAAATGGCTCATCCCGCCGGAGAACTTCCGCGGCGCGGACTTCAAGCGCTTCCCGAACCTCGCCCCGAAGCTGGGGGTCGACGTCTTCGCCCACGCCGGGGGATCGATCATGGACGACTTCGACGGGGACGGCAACCTGGATCTCATGACCTCCGCCAGCCACCTCACCGAGCACATGAGCTACTTCCACAACAACGGGGACGGCACCTTCTCGGACTGGACCGAGCGGGCGGGGCTCAAGGGCGTCGCCGGCGGCATCATGATCGTGCAAGGCGATTACGACAACGACGGCCACCTCGACGTCCTGGCGCGGGTCATCGGCACGGGGGAGACCGCCATGCTGGGCCTGCCCGGGGTGTACCTGCTGCGCAACAAGGGCGACGGCACCTTCGCGGACGTGACCAAGGCCGCCGGGCTGGCCAAGACCAAGCCGGGCTGGGCCGCGGTCTGGGGCGACTACGACAACGACGGCTGGCTCGATTTCTTCATCGGGAACGACGATATGGCCGAGAACCCGCCCGCCCTGCTCCACAACAACCGCGACGGGACCTTCTCGGACGTGACCAAGGCGGTCGGCATCGAGACCTCGGGCTTCGTGCGGGGCGCGGCCTGGAGCGACTACGACCGCTCCGGCCGGCAGTCCCTCTTCGTCTCGGTCAACGGGCCGGGCAACTGGGGCGCGGCCTGGGGCGGCTTCGACCAGAGCGGCCGCATGGACCTCTGGCGCGGGAAGGGCAACTTCCTGTTCCGCAACGAAGGCCCGGACCGCAAGGGCCGCTGGCATTTCAAGGACGTGGCCCAGCGGGCCGGGGCCAAGGACCCCCGGATGGGCTTCACCGCCTGGTTCTGGGACTACGACAACGACGGTTGGGACGACATCCTGGTCTACGACTTCCACGAG
Organism: Elusimicrobiota bacterium; assembly: GCA_028717525.1. Taxonomy (GTDB): domain Bacteria; phylum Elusimicrobiota; class Elusimicrobia; order UBA1565; family UBA9628; genus UBA9628. The sequence continues at coordinate 3,827 of JAQUNT010000221.1, read as the reverse complement.
CTCAACGGGTCCGAACTGGCGGCCGCGGACTACCTGCGCGTGGACTACGCCTCCAGCCGTCCGTTCCTCCTGCGCAACCGCGGCGACGGCACCTTCGCCGACGTCTCGGCGGAGACCGGCCTGGCCGATCATATCGTGCCGGCCATGGGCGCCAACTTCGGCGACTTCGACAACGACGGCTGGCTGGACTTCTACTCCGCGACCGGAGACCCGGACGTGCGGGACTTCCCCCCGAACCGCGCCTTCCGCAGCGTCGGGGGCCGGCGCTTCGAGGACGTGACCACGGCCATGGGCGTCGGGCTGCTGATGAAGGGCCACGGGGTGTCCATCGGCGACCTCGACAACGACGGCAGCAACGAGCTCTTCGTGGAGATGGGCGGCCACGAGCTCACCGACATCGCGCATTCCGCGCTGTTCATGAACCCCGGCTTCGGCAACGACTGGGTGACCCTGCGCCTGGAGGGGACGCGCTCCAACCGCTCCGCGATGGGCGCCCGCATCAAGGTCCGGGCCGCGACCGCCGAGGGGCCGCGCGACATCTACCGCACGGTCAGCCCCGGCGGCTCCTTCGGCTCCAATCCCCTGCAGCAGACCATCGGCCTGGGCCGCGCCACCGCCATCGAGTCCATCGAGATCCGCTGGCCGGCCACGGGCCTGGTCCAGAAGCTGGCCGGTCCGCCCCCAGGCCGAATCCTGAAGGTGCGGGAAGGCGCGGAGGGCTTCGAGCTCGTCCCGGCCCAGGTCGTGCCCTTCAGCCGCGATCCCCGATGGTAAGGAGGTCCGCATGAGGATTACCGCACTGCCCGTCGTCTGCGCAGCCGTCGCCCTGACCGCGTCCGCGTGCTTTACGATGCAGGTCCATCCCGTCTCCTTCCATGCCCCGACGCCCGAGCTGGGCCTCGCGCCCGGCCAGAAGCTGCCTCTGCGCGTGGCCGTGGTCATCCCGGACCCCATGGGCTTCCGCTATTATTCCGCGGGGCGGGGGGGCCGCTCCGGCAGCGTGCTCCAGGACCAGACGGAGCAATTCGGGGGCGAGCAGGGCATCCCCATCCCCTCCGAACTGGCGCGGCTTTCGGCCGAGGCCTTCCCGGCCGCGTTCCAGAGCGTGTCCATCGTGCGCCAGTTGCCGGCTCCGGGGGAGTACGACGCGGTCGTGGAACTGTCGGTCACGTCGGTGGAGCAGGATGCCAGCTGGATCAGCCCCTTCAGCGGCGGCGGCGCGGGCATGCTGCTGCTGATGAACTGGAGGCTCTCGGTCCTGGGCCGGGGCAACAAGGAGCTCCTCTCCCGCGACCGGACCACCGAGCGCCGCCGGTTCGTGGTCAAGAAGTGCCGCAGCTTCTACGACGTGCACATGGTCGAGGCCATCGGCAGGGAAGGCGGCGTGCTCTTGTCGTCCATCGTGCGCTCCGCGGTGCGGACCTCCCGGGACCGGCTCGCCCAGGCCGCGCCATGAGGCTGAGCTCCCTGGCCGTCTGCCTGGGCCTGGGCGGCCTGCAGGGCTGCCTGGCGGTGACCACGGCGCGCGTCGTGCCCGTGACCGCCCTGATGCCGCCGGCGCGCCAGTCCGAGCCGCGGGAGCCCGAGTTCGCGGTCTCCATCGAGAGGTTCATAGACGAGCGCAGGAACCCGGCCGTGTTCGGCTACGGCGGACTCAGCGTCAGCGGGCAGGCGCCCATCACCGCGGACGGCGACCTGAGCGCGGCCGTCGAGGGCTATGTGGCCGAAGCCCTGGCGCGCAAGGGCGTCCTGCGCGGCGCCTCGCCCCTGGCCTTGCGCGGCAGGGTCCAGCGCGCGGAGGTCGGCGCCCTGGTGACGACCAGGAACTACCAGGCCGACGCGGCCTTCGAGCTCACGATCCTGGACCCCCGCAGCCGGGCGCGGCTCTGGGCGCGGGGCTACGCCGGCAGCGGGCGCGCCAACGACGCCCGGACCGCGCTGGCCATGGCCTTCGGCGAGGCCCTGAACGCTCTGGAGGCCGACGACTCCATGCTGGCGCTGCGCTCCGCCTTCCTCGCGGCCGGAGGCCAGGTCCCGGCCGCTCCCGCCGCCGCGGCGGCGCCGGCGCGCCGGTCCGACATAGACGTCGTGGACTCCCGGGCCGCCTCCCGGCCCGACGACTACGCCTTCATCGCGGGCATCGAACGCTACCAGTCCGTCCCGGAGGCGCAGTTCGCGGAGCGCGACGCGGCCCTGTTCCGACAATACGCGGTCAAGCGCCTGGGCGTGCCCGAGGAGAACGTCGTCTCTCTGCTGGGAGCCCAGGCGACGCGCGGGGGGCTGGCGCGCTATGTCGAGGAGTGGCTGCCCAAGAACGTCTCGGGGAGATCGCGCCTCTGGGTCTACTACTCCGGCCACGGGGCCCCCGATCCCGTGAAGGGCGGCGCCTACCTGGTTCCCTGGGACGGCGACCCGGCCTTCCTGGAGTCGAGCGCCTACCCCGTGGCGCGGCTCTACGAGCGCCTGGCCGCCTTGAAGGCGAAGGAGATCATCGTCGTGCTCGACGCCTGCTTCTCCGGGGCCGGGGGCCGCTCGGTGCTGGCCCAGGGCGCCCGCCCCCTGGTGACGGTCCGGGAATCCGCCATCCCGCACGACCCGCGCTTCTCCGTGCTCGCCGCCGCGGCCGGAGACCAGATCACGGGCGCGCTCCAGGATCAGGGCCATGGGATGTTCACCTACTACCTGCTCAAGGGCCTCAAGGGCGCGGCGCGGCAGGACCAGGACGCCCACATGACCATGTCCGAACTGGCCGCCTACCTGGAGGCGGAAGTGCCGCGCGCGGCCCGACGCCAGAACCGGGAGCAGACCCCGCAGGTCCACGCCGGCGACCCGGCGCTGCGGCTCTACTGAATCCCGGGCCCAGGCGGTCTGGGTCCAATTCCTCCCCTAAAAAGGCCTATTGGGCCTAGGTTTTCATCCGGAACAGAGCTAGACTAAGGGCGATGATACTGCATCTGGCGCTTTGGCTCTGCGCGCGGCCGGCGGCGGCCGCGCAGGTGCGGACCCCCGTCGCGCCGCTCTCCGGAGGCTACGGGGTCTACGCGGTCCCGGCCCTGTCCGCGCGCCTGGGCTCGCCGGCCCTGAAGCTGGCCGCGCCCTCCTTGGCCCCGCTCTCCGTGCCGGCCTTGACCCCCGCCGTGGCGGCGCTCGCGCCGGCCGCGGTGCCGGCTCCGGCCGCGGCCGCGTCTTTGACCGAGACGCTGCAAAAGGGGCTGGAGCAGTACGGCCGGGCGCAGTCCCAGGACCCTTCCGGCGGAGCCGGAGCCGGGGTCATCCGAGGGCTTTATGAGGGCCGGGCCGATTCCCGGGGGCTGGAGGCCCTCGACAGCGGGGTCCAGGTCAACGACGAGGGCGTGGGCGTCTTCGGCAAGGCCGCGGCCTACTACAAGGAGATCCGGCGGACCGTGGAGAAGCTCAAGGGCCGGGTGGACCTGGGCGAGAGCCTCGACGTCATGGACGACGCCTACGGGGATGTCTGGGCCAAGCTCAAGGCCGTGGAGGCCATCGCGCAGAGCCGCCGCATCGAGCAGCACAACACCCATCTCGACGACAGCCTGGTCTGGGTGGATGGGGTCATCAAGGACCACGGCAGCAACGTGGCCGTCCATACCTACCGCGTCTATTTCCACCGCAGCGCCAACCCGCGCTCGGAGATCGCCGAGGGCATCCGGCGCACGGACAAGTACCTCGACGACGTGCTCAAGCAGTTCGCCAAGGGCGGCCGGGCCGAGAAGGCCATGGGGCGCTTCGGCGAGGTGATCCTGGCCTTCGACACGCGCGGCTACCGGGAGATCCAGTCGCACCTGCAGGCGCGCGAAGCCGAGGTG
>JAQUNT010000220.1 GCA_028717525.1 Elusimicrobiota bacterium | reverse complement strand
GGGGAGAGCCTGCCCCTGCTGGACCGGGTGCGCCAACTGCATCCCAAGTCCGCGATCATCGTGACCATCGCAGAGCCCGACACGGCCTGGGCCGTTTCGGCCATGAAGAGGGGAGCCTTGGACTGCCTGGTCCAAGGGGACCTGCCCCGCACCGATTTCGGCCCCATCCTGAGCCGGCTCGTGGAGACCCGCAACCTGGTCAACCAGAACATGGAGCTGCGCCAGGTCAACCAGATGAAGAACGAGTTCATCGCCAACGTCTCCCACGAGCTGCGCACGCCCCTGACCGTGATCCTGGGGTACGCGCACAACCTGCAGGACGGGACGCTGGGCGAGCTCACCGCCGACCAGAAGAAGGCCGCGGAATCCATCGCAGAGCGCTCCCGGGAGCTGCTGGCCACCCTCAACCAGATCCTGCGCGCGCGCGAGGCCCTGTCCGGCCGGCAGCTGGCGGCCCTCAAGGCCACGGACCTGCGCCAGCTCTGGAGGCAGTGCGCGCAGAAGGCCGCCGGGGACCTGGAGCGCCAGAAGCTGCGCCTGGAGCTGTCTTTGCCCCAGAGCCCGGTCTGGGTCATGGCCGACGCGGCCGCTTTCGCGGAGGTCTGCGCCAACCTGCTCTCCAACGCCATCAAGTTCAGCCCCGAAGGCGGCCTGGTCAAGCTGGCCGTGGGCGCGGACCAGGACCGCGCCTGGATGAGCGTGCAGGACCAGGGCCCGGGCATCCCCCCGGAGCTCCTGCCCCACATCTTCGAGGATTTCTCCACCGCCTCCACGCGGGGCCCCACCCGGCGGCGCTCCGGCCTGGGCCTGGGCCTGGCCATCTCCCGGCAGACCGTGATCCTGCACGGGGGCGCCATCTGGCTCGAGTCCCCGCAGCCCGGCCAGGGCTGCACCGCCCGCGTGGAGCTGCCCCTGGGGCAGGCCGAGGCCCCGGAGACCGTGGTGGAGCAGCCCGCGTCCGTGGAGAAGAAGCGCATCCTGATCGTGGAGGACAATCCGGACCTCATCGAGATCATCCGCCTGTTCGTGGCCGCCATCAGCGACAACCTGGAGCTGGCCATGGCCAACTCGGGCTTCGCGGCCCTGGAGAGCATCCAGAACCAGCTCCCGCACCTCATCATCATGGACATCATGATGCCGGGCATGAGCGGGCTGGAGCTCCTGGACCGGCTGCGCCGGGTCCCGGAGTCCAGCCGCATCCCGGTCCTGGTCCTGACCGGCTACGTCGACGCCGCGCAGCGGGCCCGCGACGCCGGGGCTCAAGAGGTGCTCATCAAGCCCTTCGACCGCAAGCTCTTCGTCGCCAAGGTCCTGGAGCTGCTCCAGAAGACCGAGTAGCACGAGGATGCCCTCCTCTCTCTCCGCAGGAGCCGCGCGCATCCGGCTCATGACCGGGGACATCACCGAAGTCCCCGCCGACGCCGTGGTCAACGCCGCCAACTCGCGCCTGGCGGGAGGCGGCGGCGTGGACGGCGCCATCCACCGGGCGGGCGGACCGTCCATCATGGCGGAGCTCGACCGTGTCCGCCCCCCGGGAGGCTGTCCGGCCGGGCAGGCGGTGGCGACCGGCGCCGGGGCCCTGCCCGCCAAATGGGTCATCCACGCCGTAGGCCCGATCTGGCGCGGCGGCGGCCGCCAGGAGGCCGAAGCGCTGGCCAGCGCCTACCGCAGCAGCCTCCGGCTGGCCGCGGAGCGCGGCGCCAAGATCGTCACCTTCCCCTCCATTTCCACGGGGGTCTACGGTTATCCGGTGGAGAAAGCCGCGGCGGTGGCCCTGAGCGCCGTGGCTGGATTCCTGGCCGCGGGCGCCGGCTCTATAGAGGAAGCGGTCTTTGTGCTCTTCGACCCCGGCACCTACTCCGCTTACGCGGCCGCGCTCGACGCTTTGGCCGAGAGGGGGGCGCAAAGATGATGAAGGTGCTCTGGCAGACTTTCGCGGCCGTGTTCCTGGCCGAATTCGGAGACAAGACCCAGTTGGTCGCGGTCACGCTGACGGCCTCGACCAAGAAGCCCTGGGCGGTGTTCCTGGGCGCGAGCCTGGCCTTGACCGCGGTGACCGCCGTCGGAGTGCTCTTCGGCCAGGTGGCCCTCAAGTTCGTCCCGGAGGCGGTGCTGCACCGCATCGCCGCCACGGCCTTCATCGCCATCGGCGTGTGGATGTGGGTCAAGCCCTGAGGAGGTCCCCTTGAAGAAGCTTCGCGTCCTGGTCCTTTGCGGCGGGAAGTCCGCCGAGCACGCGGTCTCCTTGGTCTCCGCGCGCACGGTCCTCTCCAACATCGATCCCCGGCGCTATGAAGCCCGGCTGGTCTACATCGACCGCGCGGGGGCCTGGCGGCGCTCGCGGCGGGCTCTCCTCACCGAACACGTGGGCGACAGCGAGAGGGCCCTGCTGGCCGGCTCCCGGCCGGCCGCTCCGTTCGCGGTCCTGGCCGCGGCGGACGCGGTCTTCCCGGTCCTGCACGGCCCGCTGGGTGAGGACGGCACCATGCAGGGCCTCCTGGAGCTGGCGGGCGTGCCCTACGTGGGCTGCGGGGTCCTGGGCTCGTCCGCGGGCATGGACAAGGAGGTCTCCAAGCGCCTCTGCCTGCAGGCCGGCCTGCCCATCCTGCCTTACGCCGTGGCCCGCCATCCGGAGCACGCGGCGGCCCTGGCCAAGCGTTTGCGCTGGCCGATCTTCGTCAAGCCCGCGCGCATGGGCTCTTCCGTGGGCGTGGTCAAGGTCGCCAAGCCCGCGGAGCTCGCGGCCGCCCTGCGCGAAGCCTTCCGCTACGACGAGAAGGTGGTCATGGAGCAGGGCGTGCCGGCCCGGGAGATCGAGTGCGCCGTCCTGGGCGACCCCTGGGCCAGGCCGGGCGACCCGTTGGAGCTCAAGGCCTCCATCTGCGGCGAGATCGCGCCCAACGCCCAGTTCTACACCTACCAGGCCAAGTACCTCGACCCCGAAGGGGCGAAGCTCAAGGTGCCCGCGGAGATCCCGGCCGGGACCGCGCGGAAGGTGCGCGAGCTGGCCCTCCAGGCCTTCCGGGTGCTCGACGGCTACGGCATGGCCCGCGCGGACTTCCTCATGGACCGCCGCGACGGCGCGGTCTGGTTCAACGAGGTCAACACCATCCCGGGCTTCACCTCCATCAGCATGTACCTTCGGCTCTGGCGGGAGACCGGAGTGCCCACGCCGGAACTGGTCCATCGCCTCATCCAGCTGGCCCTGCGCCGGGCCCGGACGCGCGGGAGGCTCAAGACGGCGCCTTGAGCCCGCGAACCTTTCGGTTTCTTGGCCGTAATAATAGTGTGGGCGGTTCCGGGGATTTCTCGGAATTGATCCGGCGGTGCGGGGAGAAGGCGTACAACTTCGCGTTCCGCCTCTCGGGCAACGAGCAGGATGCCCGGGACCTGGTCTCGGCGGCGTTCGTCAAAGCCTGGGAGCACCTCGGCTCCTACGACTCGGACAAGCCGTTCGAGAGCTGGCTTTACAAGATCCTGCACAACATATACCTCGACGAGGTGCGGCTCTTCGCGCACAGCCACACCGTGTCGCTCGACGCGCCGCCGCCCCGCGAGGAGACGTCCTGGGACGAACTGCTGCCCGGGCAGGACCCGGAGCTCGACTCGGGGCTGCTGCGCAAAGAGGAAGACGAGATGGCACAGAAGGCCCTGAACTCGCTGCCCCCGCACTACCGCGCCGCGGTGGCGCTCTGCGACATGGAGGGGCTCTCCTACGAGGCCATCAGCGAGGTCATGTCCTGCCCGGTGGGCACCGTGCGCTCGCGCGTGCACCAAGGCCGCGAGCTGGTGCGCCGGGCCTTCGCGCAGCTCCAGAAGACGAAGGTGAGGCACCCATGAAGATCCACGGCGAAGGCGAACTGATCTCGGCGTACCTGGACGGGGAGCTCCAGGGCGAGGAGGCGGAGGCGGTCCGGTCGCACATCTCCTCCTGCCCCTCCTGCCGCGAGGAGCACGCCGCCCTGCGCGCGGCCAAGTCCTGGCTCTCCCGGGCGCCCCGCCGCGCCATGCCCCCGGAGCTGGTGGCGGGCCTGGAGGCCCGCCTGGCCCGCCCCCTGTGGAGGGAGGTCCTGGACCGCCTGACCCCCCCCCTGCCCGTGCTCGTGCCGGCCGGCGCCTTCGCGGCCGCGGCCCTGCTGGCCCTGGTCTGGTTCGGCGCGCGCCGGGCCGCCCCGGACCAGTCCATCCCGCTGGAGCCTCTGCTCGCGGCGCACTCGCGCTACACGGCCGAGGCCCTGGTCCCGCCCACGGAACTGGTGGCGGCCAACTACTCCGCCCAGCTCAACGCCTATTATGGGGACTCGCCCGACCAGGAATAACGCGCTCTTCCTGCTCCTGCCGCTGCTCGCCGCCGTCCCCGCGCGGGCCGCGGCGCCCTCGCCGGACCCGGAGTCCCTGCTGGAGGCGGCCTTGAGCGCCCCGGAGCTCCCCTATCACGGCCACCTCACCGTGACCGAATGGTCCGGCCGCGAGACCCGCGCCGAGGAGGTCGAGGTCTTCTACAGCCCGACCAACCGCTACCGCTGGGAGTTCCTGGCCCCGGATGGCAGCGCTTCGCGCGTGGCGGTCAGCGACGGCTCCAACGAGACGACCTGGCTGGTGCGTCCGGGCAAGGCCGTGCCGGGCGAGGCGGTGCGCAGCGCGACCAAGCTGATGATGCCGGAGCGGGAGAAGGAGCTTCTGCTTCGGAACTACCGGCTCTCCGTGAGCGGGCCCGACCTGGTGGCGGGCCGCAAGGCCTGGGTGTTGGACCTGCGGCCCACGGTGGCGACCAAGCCGCACCAACTGCTCTGGATCGACACCGAGACCCAGATCATCCTCTCCATCCGGAGGTATCTGCCCAAAAAGCAGTTCGCGGCCTGGTCCCGCTTCACCCGATTCGACCTCAAGACGCCCCTGCCCGACTCGCTCTTCGAGCTGCGGCTGGGCACGGCCACGCCGGTGGCCGAGGACATGACCCCGGATTTCCTTTCCATCGACGAGCTGGAGAAGGCGACCGGCCGGGAGACGGACCTGCCGGACGAGCTTCCCGGCG
>JAQUNT010000219.1 GCA_028717525.1 Elusimicrobiota bacterium | reverse complement strand
TCTTCCGATCTGGACTGGGCTTGAAGACCATCATCTTCGTGCCGGAGAAGGCTCCGGTGGCCAAGATCGCCCAGCTCCTGGTCTTCGGCGCCACGGTCATCGCGGTCAAGGGCACCTACGACCAGGCCTTCGACCTGTGCCTCAAGGCCACCGAGGCTTTTGGCTGGTACAACCGCAACACCGGCCACAACCCCTTCACCCGGGAAGGCAAGAAGACCTGCTCCTTCGAGATCGTCGAGCAGCTGGGCTGGAAATGCCCGGACAAGGTCTTCGTGCCCGTGGGGGACGGCAACATCATCAGCGGGATCTGGAAGGGCTTCAAGGACTTCCACGCCCTCGGCCTCATCGACCGCCTGCCCCAGCTCGTGGCGGTGCAGGCCGCGGGCAGCGACGCGGTCAAGCGCGCCTTCGAGTCCGACGGCGTCATCCGGCCCGTGAGCGGCGACACCTTGGCGGACAGCATCTCCGTGAGCCTGCCGCGCGACGGGGAAGCCGCGGTCAAGGCCCTCAAGGAGTCCCAGGGCTTCGCCCTATCGGTGACGGACGACGAGATCCTGGCGGCGCTGCGCGACACGGCCCGCCGGGAGAGCGTGTTCGGCGAGCCCGCGGGCGTGACCTCGGTGGCCGGGCTGCGCAAGGCCGCGGCCCAGGGTCTGGTCAAGCGCGGCGAGAAAGTGGTGGCCCTGGTCACGGGCAACGGCCTCAAGGACGTGGCCAGCGCCATGAAGGCCGTGGCTAAGCCCTTCCTGGTGGCGCCCGACGCGCGGGAGCTCAAGAAGCTGGTCCGAGAGCAGCACATCCAATAGGAGAATCTCATGTCCAAGAACGAAGCCGTCCTGAAGAAGACCGTGGCCCGCTGCCGCGAGCGCGGCATACTCATCCCGACCTTCGCCCAACTGGCCAATCCCGCCTCGGTTCCGGACAGCGTCAAGAAGCGGCTCAAGTCGGTGGGGCTTTGGGACGTGGACCCGGCCAACCTCTTTCGCATCACCTGGAAGAACGACGTCAAGACCGGCCTTTTCGGGGACGTGAATTATCTGGAGATACCCAGCGAGTTGACGGGGGTCAAGGCCCGCATCATCGGCCTTGTGGGCAAGTACTTCCCGACCGGCGCGCACAAGGTGGGCGCCGCTTTCGGGTGTCTCGCGCCGCGCCTGGTGACCGGCGAGTTCGACCCGACCTCCCAGAAGGCGGTCTGGCCCTCCACCGGCAACTACTGCCGCGGGGGGGCCTTCGACTGCGCGGTGCTGGCCTGCACGGCCGTGGCCATCCTGCCCAAGGAGATGAGCCAGGAGCGCTTCGACTGGCTCAAGTCCATCGGCGCGGAGGTCATCGCCACGCCCGGCTGCGAGAGCAACGTCAAGGAGATCTACGACAAGTGCTGGGACATCCGCAAGAACCGCAAGGACTGCGTGATCTTCAACCAGTTCGAGGAGTTCGGCAACTCCGTCTGGCACTACCACGTCACGGGCGCGGCCATAGAGGAGGTCTTCGCCAAGGTGAAAGGCCGCAAGGGCCGGCTGGCGGGCTACGCCTCCGCCACGGGCTCGGCCGGCACCATCGCGGCCGGAGACCGCTTGAAGAAGGACTTCCCGCTCGCCAAGGTGGGCGCGGTCGAGGCTCTGCAGTGCCCGACCCTGCTCTTGAGCGGCTTCGGCGGCCACCGCATCGAGGGCATCGGCGACAAGCACGTGCCCTGGATCCACAACGTGCGCAACACGGACATGGTCCTGGCCGTCGATGACGAAGACGTGGTGCGGCTGCTGCGTCTGTTCAACGAGCCGGCCGGCAAGAAGATGCTCAAGAGCCAGGGCTTGAAGGAGTCCTTCATCGAGTCCCTGTCGCTGCTGGGCTTCTCCGGCATCTGCAACATGCTCTCCGCCGTGAAGATGGCCAAGTACTACGAGCTGGGCAAGGACGACGTGATCTTCACCATCTTCACGGACTCGGTGGAGCTCTACGGCTCGCGGCTCAAGGAGATGCGCGAGGAGCACGGCGCCTACACCGAGACCCAGGCCGCGGGCGACCTGGAGCGCAGGCTGCGCGGCGCGGGCCTAGACCACCTGCGCGAGCTGGGCTACTACGACCGCAAGGCCCTGCACAACCTCAAGTACTTCACCTGGGTGGAGCAGCAGGGCAAGACCGTGGCGGAGCTCAACGCGCTCTGGGCCCCGGAGTTCTGGGACCGGACCTTCGCGCAGGTCGGCGAGTACGACAAGCTGATCGCGGAGTTCAACGAGCGGACCGGCCTGCTCAAGGATTCCGGCGCCAAGGCTGTGACCACAGGCGGCAAAGCCTAAGTTCGACGGCGTCGGGCCGCTTGAAGACCGAAGCGTCGGGCTTCACCAGCGGCTCGCCTCCGACCTGGGGCAGTTTATGTATCATTAGCGATATGCGCCGCCAAGCCGCGCTGTGCCTCTGCGCCAGCCTCGCCCTTGCCGCCTGCGCGGCTCCGTCCCCCCAGACCGCCGCCCCGCCCGCCGACACCGCCGACGACGGCCTCGCCTGGGCCCGCGGCAAGGTCTGGTACCAGGTCTTCCCCGAGCGCTTCCGCAACGGCGACCCGGCCAACGACCCGGCCGCGGCCGACGTGCCCGAGGCGGAGGGCCGGCGCTGGCGCCTCTCCCCCTGGACCGGCGACTGGTACGAGCTCCAGCCCTGGGAGGTCAAGCGCTCCACGGACTTCTACAACATGGGCGTGGTCTTCGCCCGGCGCTACGGCGGCGACATCCAGGGCATCCTGGACAAGCTCGACTACCTCAAGGACCTGGGCGTGGACGTCATCTACCTCAACCCGGTCTTCCGGGCCCCCAGCCTGCACAAGTACGACTCCTCCAGCCTGCACCACGTGGACCTCAACTTCGGCCCGGACCCGGCGGGCGACCGGCAGCTCCTGGCCGAGGCCAAGGAGACCGAGGACCCCGAGACCTGGATCTGGACCAAGGCGGACATCCTGTTCCTGCGCCTGGTCCGGGAGGCGCACGACCGGGACATCCGCATCGTCATCGACGGCGTGTTCAACCACACCGGCCGCGGCTTCTTCGCCTTCAAGGACCTCCTCAGGAGGGGCCGCAAGTCCCGCTACGCGGACTGGTACATGGTGACCAAGTGGGGGGACAAGCCCGGGGACTTCGAGTATAAGGCCTGGTGGGACGTGAAGTCTTTGCCCATCCTCGGGCGCGACGGCCAGGGCTTGCGGCCCGGCCCCAAGAAGTACGTCTTCGACATCACCAGGAGATGGCTGGCGCCCAACGGCAAGGCCAAGGACGGGGTGGACGGCTTCCGGCTCGACGTCATCGAGGAGGTCCCCGCGCCCTTCTGGAAAGAGTGGCGCGAGCACGTGCGCTCCATCAAGCCGCAGGCGGTTACGGTCGGGGAGATCTGGGGCGACGCCTCGGGCTGGGTCAAGGACGGGCGCATCGACTCCACCATGAACTACCAGTTCGCCCAGGCCCTGGTCGGCTTCTTCATCGACCGCAAGGCCGCGGTCTCGGGCGCGGCCTTCGCGGCGCGCCTGAAGGCCCTGCTGGACTCCTACGCCCCGCCCAAGGCCCAGCTCCTGCTCAACCTGATGGACTCGCACGACACGGACCGCCTGGCCAGCATGATCCTCAACCCCGACCGGACCTACGGCCAGCGCCACAGCCCCCGCACCAACCCGGACTACGACGTGGCCAAGCCCGGCGCCGAGGCCCTGCAGGTCCAGAGGCAGATCGCCGCCTTCCAGATGACCTTCCTGGGCTCGCCCATGGTCTACTACGGCGACGAGGCCGGCATGTGGGGGGCCACGGACCCGGACGACCGCAAGCCCATGCTCTGGCCGGAGCTGGTCTACGCCCCGGAGTCGCGCCATCCCCTGGGCAGGCCCCGGCCCGCCGATCCCATGCGCTTCGACACCGCGCTGTGGGGCTTCTACCGGAACCTGATGCGCGTGCGCCGCGAGAGCCCGGCGCTCTCCGCGGGCGACCTGCGCTTCCTGAGCGCGGCCGTCTCCCGCGACCTGGTGGGCTTCTCCCGGCGCACAGGGGACTTCGAGGCCCTGGCCCTGTTCAACCGCGGGGACAAGGCCCGCCCGCTGTCCTTGCCCGTCGCTCACGCGGCCTGGCGAGACGCTGTGGCCAACAAGGACCTGGCCGCGGCCAAGGGCAGGCTGCGTGTGGAGGTCCCGGCACGGGGCTTCCTGATCCTGCTCTCCCAGCCTAGGCCTTAGGGCCCAGGGCGGCCTGGGCCCTCGGACCCTCCTCCTTCTGGGTATTCCGGGCCATGCTCTGTGGTATAATACATCGCCCGTCCGGGCGTTCCACCTGCAAGGAGAAACAGATGCCGAGACTGCTCCTTTCCCTGGCTTTCGCCGCTGGCCTTGCCGCGCCCGCCGCGGCCGCTGAGGGCGACCGGCCCCACCGCGCCTTGAACGAGCTCAAGAGCGCGGCCCGCGCCGAGGAGCTGCCCGACGTCAAGGCTCCGGAGGGAGCGGCCGTGGAGCAGCGCTACTGGGTCGTGATCAAGGCCGGCTCGCGGGACCAGCGCACCGCCATCCTGGAAGCCGGCATGTCCATCGAGGAGATCCGGCCCGACCGGGTGGCCGGCACCGCGCACATCAAGACCATCCAGGCCCTGCAGGCGGCCGGCTATGAGGTCATGTTCAAGGAGTCCTTGGTCAAGTGGGCCAAGGACTTCCCCGCGCAGGACAAGGCCTACCATAACCTGGACCGCATGAAGGCCGCGCTCGATTCCTTGGCCGGGGCCAACCCCAAGCTGGTCTCGGTCTTCACCATCGGCAAGGGCTGGCAGGGCCGAGACATCTGGGCCCTGCGCTTCAACAGCACCGAGTCCGGGACCAAGCCCAGCAAGAAGCCCGGGGCGCTCTTCGTGGGCAACCACCACGCCCGCGAGCACCTCAGCGTGGAGATGCCCATCAAGATCGCGGAGTACCTGGCCGCGCGCAAGGACGACGCCGCGGTCAAGAAGCTGCTCGACTCCCGCGACATCTACGTGGTCCCCATGCTCAACCCGGACGGGGCCGAGTACGACATCTCCACCGGCCAGTACAAATGGCACCGCAAG
>JAQUNT010000218.1 GCA_028717525.1 Elusimicrobiota bacterium | reverse complement strand
ATGGCCCCTCCCCTCAGCGCTCCTCGATGGGCGCGTATTTCCGCGCCGTCTGCCCGACGAAGATCTGCCGCGGCCGGGCGATGCGCGCGTCCGGGTCGGCGTTCTGCTCGCCCCACTGGGCGATCCAGCCGGGCAGGCGCCCGATGGAGAACATGACCGGGAACATGCTGGTCGGGATGCCGATGGCCCTCATGATGATGCCGCTGTAGAAGTCCACGTTGGGGTAGAGCTTCTTCTCCACGAAGTAGGGGTCCTTGAGGGCCAGCTCTTCCAGGCGCAGGGCGATGTCCAAGAGCGGGTCCTCGACCCCGAGCCGGCCCAGAACCCGGTCGCAGCACCTCTTCATGATCTTGGCGCGGGGGTCGTAGTTCTTGTAGACCCGGTGCCCGAAGCCCATCAGCCGAAACCCGCTCTTCTTGCCCTTGGCCTTGGCCACGGCCTCCTCCGGCCTCATCCGGCCGCGGTGGATCTCCTCGAGCATCTCGATGACGGCCAGGTTGGCCCCGCCGTGCAAAGGTCCCCACAGGGCGCAGACCCCGGAGGCGCAGGAGGCGAAGAGGTTGGCCTGGCTCGAGCCCACCATGCGCACCGTGGAGGTGCTGCAGTTCTGCTCGTGGTCGGCGTGCAGGATGAAGAGCAGGTTCAAGGCGTCCTCCACCTCCGGCTCGACGGGGACCTCCTGGTAGGGCATGGAGAACATCATGTGCAGGAAGTTGGCGCAGTAGCGCAAGGCCGGATTGGGATAGATGAAAGGCAGACCCCGGGAATGCCGGTAGGAGTAGGCCGCCACGGTGCGGATCTGGCTGATGACCCGGGCCGCCGCCTCCTCGAAATGCGCCGCATCCGTGAAGGTGAAGTACTCCGGATGGAAGCAGGAGATGGCGTTGATCATGGCCGAGAGCTGGGCCATGGGCGGGGCGCTGATGGGGAAGCCCTCGAAATGGTGCTTCATGCTCTCATCGAGGTTGGCGTTGGCCGTGGAGACGGCGCGGAAGCGGTCGAGGGCCGTCCGGGTGGGCAGCTCGCCTAAGATGACCAGCATGGCGACCTCGAGGAAGTCGGGATGGGGGCGGTCGAACTCCTCGATGGGGATGCCGCGATAGCGCAGGATCCCCTTCTCACCGTCGATGAAGGTGATGGCGCTCTTACAGGAGCCGGTGTTGCCGTAGCCCGGGTCGTAGGTGATGACCCCGCTCTGGGCGCGCAGCCGGGAGATGTCAACGGCCAGTTCCCCCTCCGTGCCTTCCAGGACGGGCAGGGCGTAGGTCTTGCCGTCGATGGTGATGCTGGCCGAGTGCTGCGCCACGTCGCCGTTCGTGAAGTGGCTGCAGACCGGCTGCGAACTCAGAAGCGGCTTCCGGGCGGCCGTCCCGCCGGCGGTGCCCAGGCTCGAGTCGGACATGTCTTATCCCCCTGCGCCGGCTGACGCTACGCCCGCTATAGTGTGCCTGCCCGGTCTCAACTAAATGGCAAATCCCCGGACCGGCGCCGGCCCGCCTCCCTCAAGCCCAGTATAGCCCCCGACGGGGATCCTGTGAATGACGGGGGTCATCCTTGGACGCAGATTCTTGTCACCTGCTAGAATAATGGTAATATCCGGCCTGGAGGCGGACTGGCAACTTTCATGGGATACAAGAGAACGATCGCGCCGGCTTTGGAGTGCCCCTTCCAGCCGGGAGAACATTGCCGCACCTGCGACTGCAAGAGGCGCTGCTTCTTCAACTTCCTCTCCCCGGAATCGCTGAGGCGGTTCCGCCTCGAACGGCGGATGCGCCGCTACAAGGCCCGCCAGTACATCTTCCAGGAGGGAGAGCAGCCGCAGGGCCTGTTCATCCTCTGCGTCGGCGACGTCAAGATGAGCAAGACCGACGACCGCGGCCGGGAGCTGACTTTGCATTACCTCTCCTGCGGGGATCTGGTGGGCGAGGTCCCTTTCCTGGCCGGTGAGCCCTACTGCGCCTCGGCCGAGACCCTGCGCGAATCCGTGGTGTGCTTCCTGCCCGGCGGGCTGGTCGAGTACATCTCCGCCCATGAGCCGGAATTCTCCCGCCGGCTGGCGCGCCGGGTCAGCCGCTTCGTGTGCCGGACCATGGACCGCGCCTTCGGCTTCGCCTTCCGGGGGGCCGAGGCCCGGCTGGCCGCCTTTCTGCTCTCGCTCAAGGCGCCGCCGGCGCCGGCCGTCGCCTTGCCCTGCCACGGCAGGTTCGACTACAGCCGCCGGGAGATCGCCCAGAACCTGGGCCTCTCCCCGGAGACCGTGATCCGGGCCCTGTCATCCTTCCAGCGCCGCGGCCTCGTCCGGCTCGACGGCAAGGCCATAGAGATCCGCGACCGCGCCGGCCTGGAGACCGTCGCCGCGGAGCACTGAGCCGTCCCCCCGGCGCCTGACCGGAGTCATACTTCCCAGGTGCCTCATATCATTGGCGATCCTTGCCGCGCGCGTTATAGTATGGCTCCCTATGGGATACAAACGGACGCCGGTCCCCGCCTTGACCTGCCCATTCCAGCCGGGCGAGCACTGCCGCGACTGCGACTGCCGCCGGCGCTGCTTCTTCAACTTCCTCTCGCCCGCATCCCTCAAGCGCTTCCGCGCCCAGCGCCAGATGCGGCGCTACAAGACCCACCAGTACATCTTCCAAGAGGGGGAGCCGCCCCAGGGACTGTTCATCCTCTGCGTGGGAGACGTCAAGATGACGAAGTCGGACCAGCGCGGCCGCGAGCTGACCTTGGCCTACTTTTCCTGCGGGGACCTGGTGGGCGAGGTCCCCTTCCTGGGCGGGGAGCCCTACTGCGCCTCGGCCGAGACCCTGCGCGAGTCCGTGGTCTGCTTCCTGCCCAAAGAGCTCGTGGACTGCCTGGCCGGCCAGGAACCCGAGCTCTACCGCCGGCTCCTGCGCCGGGTCAGCCGGCTGGTCTGCCGGACCATGGACCGCGCCTTCGGCTTCGCCCTCCGCTCCGCCGAGGCCCGGCTGGCGGACTTCCTGCTCGCCATCAAGGCGCCGCCGGCCCCGGCCGCGGCCCTGCCCTGCCCGGGCCGACCCGAGTACAGCCGCCGCGAGATCGCGCAGAACCTGGGCCTGTCCCCGGAGACCGTGATCCGATCCCTGTCCTCCTTCCAGCGCCGGGGCTGGGTCCGCCTAGCCGGCAAGGCCGTCGAAATCCGCGACCGGCCAGCCCTGCTGCGCATGGCCCTGGAGCAGTAGTCCCTGGCCAGGAGATGCTAAAATCCCAGCGCCCATGAGGATCCCGCTCTCCGGAAGCGCCCTGGCCCTGCTGCTCTGGGCCGCATCCGCCTCCTGGGCCTCGGCCCAGGAGGCCTGCCTCTCCTGCCACTCCGGGAAGGACATGCCCGCCGCGCCCCGGGTGGATGCGGCGCGGTTCCAGAAATCCGCGCACAAGGACCTGGGCTGCGCGGCCTGCCACGCGGGCCAGGACGACTACCCGCACGACCCCAAGGCCGGCCGGGTCTCCTGCGCCTCCTGCCACGAGAGCAGCGCGCGGTCCGCCGCCGCCTCGGACCACGGTCGGCTCCTGCTCAAGACCAAGCCCGGCGCCGGCCGTAAGGATGTCCGTCCGGCCGGTGCCGGCGGAACTTCCGATACCGCCGGCGCCGCCCTGTGCGCCTCGTGCCACGGTCCGGCGCATGAGCTGCGCAGGGTCAAGGACCCGGCCTCGCCGGTCAACCACGCCAACATCCCGGCGACCTGCAGCCGATGCCACCAGAAGCTTGATTTTAAGGAGAAATACGGGCTGGAACCCTTCCCCAGCTACGCCCTGACCGTGCACGGCCGCGCCATCCTGGAGCACAAGAACCCCAAGGCCGCGGTCTGCACGGACTGCCACGGCGGCCACGACCTGAATTTCTCCCGCAACTCCCGCAGCCGGGCCTACAAGTTCAACATCCCCAAGACCTGCGGGCGCTGCCACGGCCCGCAATTGGCGGCTTACTCGCGCTCCATACACGCGGCCCGAGTCTCGGCCGGGGTCCGGGAGGCCCCGGTGTGCACGGACTGCCACGGCGAGCACAACATCTCGGCCCGCCGCGAGCCCGGCTCCATGGTCTTCACCGGCTCCATCGTCAAGACCTGCAGCGCCTGTCACGGCTCGGAGCGCATCATCGCCAAGTTCGGCATGCCGCTCGACCCGGCCCGCACCTACAGGGACAGCTACCACGGCGTGGCTTTCGTAGCGGGCAACCTGGCCTCGGCCAACTGCGCCTCCTGCCACCGCTACCACGACGTCCTGCCCTCCGCCGACCCGGCCTCGTCCGTCAATGCCAAGAACCTGCAGAAGACCTGCGGCTCCTGCCACCGCCGCGCCGGCGAGCTGCTGCACCTGGGCAAGGTCCACATGACCTTCTCCTCCACCGCGCGCGACATCCGCGAGACGGTCCTGCTCCTGGTGCGCAAGTCCTACATCCTGCTCATCGTGCTGACCATAGGCGGGATGCTCCTGCACAACTTCCTGGACCACAAGCGCAAGCTCCTGCTCGGCCCCCAGCCCATCCATGACCCGCACGAGCTGCGCTTGAGCCGCAACGAGCGCATCCAGCATCTCGTGCTCCTGGTCTCTTTCCTGGGCCTGGCCTACACCGGATTCTGCCACACCTATCCCGAATCCGGCTTCGCGCAGGTCGCCTTCGCGGGCGCCTCGGGAGCGTACTGGCGGGCCTGGCTGCACCGGGCCTTCGCTTTGGCCTTCATCCTGCTGGCCGCTTACCACCTCTATTGGATCGCGGCCACCCGGGAAGGCCGCCGCGAGATCCGCTCCATGTACCCGCGCTGGCGGGACCTCCTGGACTTCCTGCAGCTGCAGCGGTACAATCTTCTCCACCGCGGCGGTCCGCCCAGGTTCGACCGGTTCAACTACATCGAGAAGTCCGAATACTGGGCCCTGATCTGGGGCAGCGGCGTCATGATCGGGACCGGCTGCGTGGTGTGGTTCCGCGAACTGTCCCTGCGGTTCCTGTCCAAATGGCTCATCGACCTATGTCTCCTCATCCACTTCATGGAGGCGGTCCTGGCCTGCCTGGCCATCCTGGTCTGGCATTTCTACTGGACCGTCTTCGAT
>JAQUNT010000217.1 GCA_028717525.1 Elusimicrobiota bacterium | reverse complement strand
GAAGCCCCCCTCCGGATGCGGCTTGAGGCGCAGGAGGCGCACCAGGTCCCGGCGCGCCATGGACTACCTCGCCCCCGCCGGCAGGGCCTCGGCCGGGAGGGTGGCGCCGGCCTGCTGCAGGCTCTGCCGCAGGCTCGCGGCCAGGCGCTCGGCCAGCTGAGGCATCAGGGCCTGCCAGCGGGCCACCAGTTCGGCCGGCAGTCTCTTGAATTCGACCGTGGACCTCGCGCCCGAGGGATCGTTCACCGTCTCCTCGTGGCGCCAGAGCAGGGCCATGTCCGAGGCCTGGTAGAGCTTGAGCACCCCGGAGAGCTCCGGCGTCCAGTCCCCCTCCCCGTCGGAAGGCGCGCCGCAGGCCAGGTTGACCTCCAGGACCAGGTCGTCGGCCAGAGCCGGGAACCTGCGGTAGCTGCGCGGCGGGGGCTCCGGGCCGGCGCCGCGCACGAAATAGCGCAGCTGCCAGTCCGAGACGTCCTGGGCGTAGTTGAGCTTGCGCATGTCCTCGTCCGTCAGCCCGGCCTCGGCCGGGGCCGCCAGCGGGCCCGGCAGGCCGCCCGCGGCCAGCGCCCGCATCAAGCCCGGATAGAAGAGCGCGGCCGGCTGCCAGGGCGGCAGGTATCTCTGCAGGTCCTGGGAGGCTTCGAGGTCGCGCTTGTCCTGCGAGGCCTTCATGACCAGACCCAGGCCCGGCACCACCTTGGCGGCCTGCTCCAGATTCGAGCTCCTCTCGCTCATCACCGGGCCCGGCGCGGGGAACACCAGCACCAGCGTCCTCTGGCCCGGCTTCATGGCGCCCCTGACCATGGGGGCCTCCTCCAGCGAGACGCAGGCCCCCAGACAGGCGGCTACGGCCAAAGCGAGCGGGCGCGGGCTCGGCAAGGCTGGCTAGCTCCCCCGGATCTTCTTGAGGTAGGCCAGCAGGTTCGCGTAGGCCTTGCGCAGGACCTCTTCCTGGGGCAGGAACACGACGCGCAGATGCTTGGTGCCCGGCTTCTCGCCGAAGCCCGAGCCATGCACCGTGACCACGCCGGTCTCGCGGATGAGGCCCTTGACGAACTCCTCGTCCGAGCCCTTGATGTCCAGCTTGGGGAAGGCGTAGAAGGCCGCGTCCGCCTTGACGCAGGAGATGCCCGGCGCGGAGTTGAGCATCTCGTGGGTGATGTCGCGCCGCCGGATGAGCTTCTCGCGGGCCCTGGCCAGGAACTCCTTCCGCCCGTCCAAGGCCGCGGTGATCGCGTGCTGCATGGGGTGGCTGGCGCAGAGCCGCGCGCGCAGCAGCTTGTTGATGGCCGGCACGAAGTCCTTCAGGAGCCCCTCGTTGCCGCTGACCACGCCCCAGCCGATGCGCCAGCCCGGGGCCAGGAAGTTCTTGGAGAGGCCGTTGAAGGTGATGACCGGCGCCTCCGCGTCCAAAGAGGCGATGGAGACGTGCTCCTGGTCGGAGAGGAGTAGCTGGTCGTAGATCTCGTCGGCGAAGACCAGCACGCCCCGGGAGGCCGCCAGGGCCAGGATCCGGCGCAGGGTCTCGCGCTCGTAGACCGCGCCGGTCGGGTTGTTCGGGTTGATGAGCACGATGGCCCGGGTCTTGGAGTCGATGCGCTTGCGGATGTCCTCCGGGTCCGGCTGCCAGCCGCGGCTCTCGTCGAGGAAGTAGGGCTTGGCCTCCGCTTCCAGCTTGGCCAGCACCGCCTCGTAGAGGGGATAGCCCGGATAGGGGATGAGGACGTTGTCGCCCTTGTCCACCAGGGCCGTCAGGCAGAGCTCGATGGCCTCGCTGCCCCCGCTGGTCACGAACACGTCGCGGATGTTGGAGATGCCGCTGCGCTGCGCCTCGCGCTCCACGGCCTTGACCGCGGCGGGCAGGCCCGAGGAGGGCGAGTAGCCGTTGTGGTTGTCCCGCATGGCCTTGAGGACCGCCTCGATGAGGTGCGGCGGGGTCTCGAAATCGAATCGGTTGGGGTCGCCGATGTTGAGGAAGAGCATCTCCTTGCCGGTCTTGGCCACCTCCTGGGCCAAGGCCACCACGTCGCGCACCGCGTAGGTGACGCCGGCCGTGCGCCGGGCCGGACGGATACGGCGGGTCCTGGCGGTCGTCGTTGTCATCGGGAAAATATACCATTTCGGGCCCGGCCTGGTGAGCCTGTCCAAGTTGACTTGCTCAGGCCATCCTTGGTAGATTCCAGCTGATGGAGCTCTCCGAGCCATGATCCGGCCGGCCTTCCTCTCGGCGCTCCTCCTGACGGCCGCGACCTCCTGCTCCCGAGCCGAAGACCACGTCAAGCCCGCCGCTCTGGCCGGAAGCTGGTACCCCGCGGACCGGGCCGAGCTCTCCGCCTTGCTCGACCGCTTCTTCTCCCAGGTCAAGTCCACGCCCAAGGGCGTCGACATCGGCGCCATCGTGTCCCCGCACGCGGGCCTGGCCTTCTCCGGGCCTGTGGCCGCCTACGGCTTCAAGGCCGCGCAGGCCCGGAAGGTCTCCACCGTCGTCATCCTGGCGCCCAGCCACCACTTCTCCTCCGCGGGCGCCTCCATCTGGCCCGACGGAGCCTTCCTGACCCCGCTGGGCAGAGTCGAAGTCGACGCGGAACTGGCCCAGAAGCTCACGGAGTCCGACCCGCGCTTCGGCTTCCGGAGCGACGTCTTCGCAGGCGGGCCGGGCCAGCCCGAGAATTCGGTCGAGACCCAGCTCCCCTTCATCCAGAAGGCCTTCCCCGGAGCGAAGATCGTCCCCATCATCGTGGGCTTCCCCGCGGACCTCGACGTCCTGCGCTCCCTGGCCCGGGCCCTGGCCGGGGCCTTGGCCGGCCGGGACGATGTCCTCGTCGACGTCAGCGTGGACCAGTCGCATTTCCACCCCGAGACGGAGGCCCGGGCCATCGACGCGCGCGGGCTCAAGGCGATCTCGGAGATGGACTTCGACCGGTTCTGGGCGGGGCATGCGCGGGGAGAGATGGAAGTGGACGGCTTCCACACGGTCGCCGCGGCCATGCTCTACGCCCAGGCGGCGGGCTACGCCAAGGCCAAGGTGCTCAGGCACGCCACCTCCGCGGACCTCTCGGGCGACCGCTCCCGCGTGGTGGGCTACGCCTCCATCATGTTCTATCGGACCCACAAGCCGAAAGACCGGGGCGTGGCCCCCTTGAGCCCGGCGCAGAGGTCGCGCCTGCTGACCATCGCCCGTTCGACCGTCGAGGCCTTCGTGAAGACCGGCCGGGCGCCGGAGGTGGCGGAGTCCGACCGGCGGCTCAACGGGGAGGAAGGGGCGTTCGTGACGCTCCAGAAGCACGGCCGGTTGCGGGGCTGCATCGGCAACATCCTGGGCCGCGGCCCCCTCTACAAGACCGTGCGCGCCATGGCCGTGGCGGCCGCCGCCGAGGATCCGCGCTTCTCCCCGGTCTCGGCCGACGAGCTCAAGGATATCGACATCGAGATCTCGGTCCTGTCCAAGCCCCGCGCGGTCAAGAGCGCCGACGAGGTCGTCCTGGGCCGGCACGGGGTGATCGTGCGCCGGGGCTTCGCCGGCGGCGTGTTCCTGCCCCAGGTGGCCACGGAGACCAAGTGGAGCAAGGAGCGCTTCCTCTCCGAACTGTGCGCGCAGAAGGCGGGCCTGCCCGAGGACTGCTGGAAGGACCCGGGCACGACCTTGGAAGTGTTCACCGCGGAGGTGTTCGGAGAGAAGGAAGCGGGCCCGGGCCGCTAGACAGCGACACCAAGGCCCGCTTAGAGTATAATACGCTCAGAGCCGCGCCCTGCAAATCTCAAGGAGGATTCACAATGAAAACCTGGTTCGCTTCAGTCCTGCTGTTCGCCGCCGTGTCCAGCTGGGCCCAGACCCCGCCGGAGCCGCCGGCCGAGCCCGCAGCCGCCCCGGCCCAGGCCGTGGTCAAGGTCGAGAAGATCATCACCGCGGCGGGAGTGGAGGACCGGGAGCCGACCGGCGAAGCCGTCCAGTTCGGCGCCGACGTGGGCCAAGTCTACTGCTGGACCAAGCTCGACGTCGCCGAGCCCCCGGCCAACGTCAAGTACGTCTGGTCCAAGGACGGCCAGATGGTCCACGAGTTCACGCTCGAGGCCAAGACCTCCGGACGCTGGTGGGCCTCCAAGAAGGTCGACGCCGGCTCCTGGAAGGTCGAGCTGCAGTCCGAGGGCGGCGAGAGCCTGGGCAACGTCGAGTTCACCGTGAGCGCCGAGCCCGCGGCCGCGGCCCCGGCCGCTGAGCCGGCCCCCGCTCCGGCGCCGGCCACGAAGTAGACCGGGCGTCGATGCCGCTGCTGACGTTCTGCTGCCTGGGCTTGGCCGCCTCCGCATGGGCGGCCTCGCCCCAGGCGGAGCCCCGCTTCAAGGACCTCTCCGAGCCTGAGATCGCCCGGACCCTGCGCGCCCTCCACAAGGCCCATCCGCAGTGGCCGGAGCGCTTCGAGGCCGTGAGCGCCGCCTTCCTGGGCATCCCCTACCGCTTGGGACCCATGGGCGAAGGCCCGGACGGCGAGTTCGACCGCAGCCCCGCCTACAGCTTCCAGGCCCTGGACTGCACGACCTATGTGGAGGAGGCCATGGCGCTCTCCCTGGAGAGCGACCTGGAACGGGCCAAGGCCCTGCTGCAGAGGATCCGCTACCAGGACGGCAAGGTCTCCTACGAGACCCGCAACCACTTCCCGGAAGTGGACTGGCGGGACCGCAACGAAGCCGCGGGCTTCCTCAAGGACATCACCCGCGAAGTGGCGGGCGGCCGGACCGAGGTGGCGCACAAGCTCATCTCCAAGCGGGCCTGGTACACGGCGCACACCCTCAAGGACATCAAGGGCTTCGCGGACCTGACCAAGCCGGAGCTGGAGGCCAAGCTCCAGCGCATGCGGGAGCTGGGCGAGGGGTTCCAGGACCAGGTGTCCACCATCACCTACGTGCCCCTGGCCGTCCTGCCCGGGGTGCTGGACCGCGTGCCCTCGGGAACGGTCGCCAACCTCGTGCGCGAGGACCTGCCGGACAAGCCCCAGGCCATCACGCACCAGATGCTCATCGTGGTCAAGGGCGGCCGGCGCCTGGTCCGGCACGCCGCCTACGGCAAAACGGTGGAGGAGCAG
>JAQUNT010000216.1 GCA_028717525.1 Elusimicrobiota bacterium | reverse complement strand
GAGGATGTCGGGCTCCTGGGCCGCGACGTGGTGTCGCGGCCGCGCGAAGCTCCAGACCGCGATGCGCTCGAAGATGCTGCGCAGCTCCTCCTGGAAGATGACCACCACCGCGATGATGAAGATGGCGAAGAAGCCCTGGAAGATGAAGGTGGTCATGTACATGCCCAGCACGCGCGCCAGCAAGTAGACGCCCATCAGGACCAGCAGGCCCAGCACCACGAAGGCCGACCGGGTCTTCTTGAACCAGACCAGCAGGGCGTAGATGAGCAGGGCCACCACCCCCATGTCCACCATGTCCGCAGGCCGCACCGGAAGACTCATCATGCCCATGCCCGCCCCCCCCTAGCGCTTCTCCCGCATCAAGGATTCCATGTTCCAGATCATTCCGGCCCTGGTATAGGATGCCAGTTCCACCTGGCTGGAGTCCATATGGATGGCGTCCACGGGACAGGCCTCCACGCAGTGCCCGCAGAACACGCACATCCCCACGTCGATGTCGAAGCTGCGCGCGCGCTTCTCCACCATCGGGTCCGGGCTCTCCTCCGCGGTGATGCGGATGCACTTGGCCGGGCAGATGGTCTCGCAGAGCAGGCAGGCGGTGCAGCGCGGCGCGCCGTCGGGGCGCCGCAGCAGGCGGTGGCGCGTGCGCGCGCGCCGGCCCAGCACGGCGGGCTGCTCCGGGTACTGGATGGTCACCGCCCCGGCCGCGGCGCGCCGGCCCAGCAGGGCCAGGACGTGGCGCCAGAGGTTCACGAAGAAGTGCCGGAAGGTCACGCCCAGGCCGCGCAGGACCTCGATGAGGTAGACCTGCTCCCAGAGCCCCCGCGCCGGCCGGGTCACGGGCCTCACGGTCACAGCCATGAGAGCCTCCGCAGCAGCCACACGGCCCAGACCGTGAGCATGAAATTGGCCAAGGCCAGCGGCAAGAGCGACTTCCAGCCCAGGTCGAGGAGCTGGTCGAAGCGCAGCCGGGGCAAGGTCCAGCGCACCTGCATGAGCAGGAAGAGCAAGGCGCAGGTCTTGGCGAGGAACGCGGCCAGCATGAGGACCGCGCCCAGCGGACCGGCGAGGCTCACGAACGGGACCTGCCAGCCGCCCAAGAACAGCGCCGCGCCCAGGCCGCAGACCACGATGTTCTCCACGAAGTCCGAGATCATGAACATGCCGAACTTCATGCCCGCGTACTCCACGTGATAGCCCACGATCTCGGACTCGCCCTCGGGCAGGTCGAAGGGGATGCGCTTGGAGGCGGCCGTGCCCGCGACCAGGAAGAGCAGGAAGGCCAGAGGCTGGGTGAACACGCCCCAGGCCGGCAGCACGCCGCCGATCAGCCGCCCCTGCGCGCGCACCGCCTCCTGCAGGTCGAGGGTCCCGTAGAGGAACATGGGCCCGGCGAGGACGGCGGCCATGCAGACCTCGTAGGCCACCATCTGCGCGGCGCCGCGCAGCCCGCCCAGGAGGCCGTAATTGGAGCCGGAGGCGTAGCCGGCCATGACCACGCCGTGCACTCCCAGGCCCAGGAAGGCCAGGACATAGACCAGCCCGACCGGGCTGGGCCAGGGCTGCAGGCTCCAGGTCCGGCCCGCCATCTGGAACTCACCGCCAAACGGGAGCGCGGCCAGGCAGAGCAGGCCGCAGCCCAAGGACAAGGCCGGCGCCAGGCCGTGGAAAGGGCGCAGGACTCCCCGCGGCACGAAGTCCTCCTTGGTCATGAGCTTGATGCCGTCCGCCAGCGGATGGAAGAGACCGATGATCCGCCAGCCGAATATGTCGGCCCGGTTGGCGCCGATGCGGTCCTGCAGGACCGCGCTCTGCTTGCGCTCGACCCAGCCCAGCAGCCCGGCCAAGCCGAAGCCGAAGCCCAGGGCGTAGCCGACCTTGACCGCCGACCAGGCCAGGGCGATCATAGCCCGCCCCCGCCGTGGAACGCCGCTTCGATCGCGGCGAAGATCTCCCAGTCCGGCCTGGCCTGGCCCAGAGGCTCCAGGGCCCGCCGGTAGCCGCGGACCCGGCCCTGGAAATCCGTGAACTCCCCGTCCTCCTCCAGCCAGGCCGTGGCCGGAAGCCGGAAGCGCGCCAGCTCACCGGTCAGGCCCTTGCGGGGGCCCTGATAGACCAGCAGGTCCAAGCGCTCCAGCAAAGCCCGGCCCTTCTCCCCCCAGACCTTCAGGGGATCGCGGTCCACCACGTAGAGCCCCCAGACCTCCCCCTGCTCGATCTGCTCGGCCAGGGTCTGCCAGGTCAGGGATTGGATTTCGGCCCCGAACCCGAAAGCCCTCCCCCCGGCCAGGTTGGGGACCTTGTCGCGCCGCCGCAGCAG
This sequence comes from Elusimicrobiota bacterium, assembly GCA_028717525.1. Taxonomy (GTDB): domain Bacteria; phylum Elusimicrobiota; class Elusimicrobia; order UBA1565; family UBA9628; genus UBA9628. The sequence continues at coordinate 2,791 of JAQUNT010000216.1, read as the reverse complement.
GCCGTCCTCCGCGCCGACTTGGTCCGGCTCCGGGGCGAAGAGGAAGCGCGAGAGCCGCAGGCCGTCTACGAAGAGGCTCCGGAAGCCCGCCCAGTCCTGGTTGGATAGGGCGCCGGAAGCGACCACGGCCAAGCCTTCGGGCTTCTTGTGGCGCACGACCCGGTGCCAGGCCACGGCGATCTCATCGCAGGCCGCGTCCCAGGGCAGCTCCGCGGCGTCGCGGCCCAGCCGCAGCACCCGGCCCAGCCGGTCCGAGTCGAAGCCCGCGAAGCCATAGCGCCCCTCGTCGCAGATCCAGGGCCCGTTGACCTCCGGGTCGAGGCGCGGCTTGAGGCGCGCCAGGCGCCGGCCCTGGTTGTGCCAGGGCCTGCGGGTGCTGGTGTGCGCCCAGATGCTGCAGAGCCGGCTGCAGCCCGGGCACACGGACTCCGCCTCGTCGAGGTACCAGACCCGGACCTGGAAGCGGAAGTCCCGGTCGGTCAGGGCGCCCACGGGACAGATGTCGGCCAGGCAGCCGGAGTAAGGGTTGTCCAGGCTGCGGCCGGGCACGACGTCTACGACCTGGGAGTGGCCGCGGCCGAAGATGCCCAGCTCGTGGGACTGGCTCACCGTGGAGACGAAGCGCGTGCAGCGCGTGCACATGATGCAGCGCTCCTGGTCGAGCATGATGTGGGGCCCGATGGGCATGCGCTTGCCCATGTGCCATTTGTCGTCGCGCAGGGAGCTGGGGTAGCGGCCGATGTCCATGTAGTAGTCCTGCAGGCCGCACTCGCCGGACTGGTCGCAGACCGGGCAGTCCAGGGGGTGGTCCACCAGGTGGAACTCCAGGGCCGCGCGCTGCCAGCGCCGGGCGGCCGGCGCCGCGGAGCGCACCACCATGCCTTCCTTGGGCTGCAGCCGGCAGGAGACCATGGGCTTGGCCGCGCCCTCGACCTCCACGTTGCACATCCTGCAGTTTCCCGGATTGCCCAAGGCCTGGTGCCAGCAGTAATGGGGGATGCGCAGGCCGCAGCGCTGCGCGGCCTCGAGCACGGTCTCCCCTTCCCGGGCCTCCACGGTCCTGCCGTCCAAGGTGAATCTGATGGTCTTAGCCACGTCTCTCCGGGAACTTCGCCTTGAAATCCTCAGGGAACTTCTTCATGAGCGCCCGGGTGACCACGCCCACGGTGTCGCCCAAGGCGCAGATGACCTTGCCGGTCATGTCCTCGCCCGTGCGCTGCAGGGTCTCCAGGTCCGCGGCCACGCCGCCGCCGCTCAAGCCCCGCTCCAGGATGCGCTCGTACCAGTAGCTGCCCTGCCGGCAGGGCGTGCACTGGCCGCAGGACTCGTGGGCCAGGAAGCGCTCGATGTTGTGCGCCACCATGACCATGTCCGCGGTCTCGTCGAGGACGATGACCCCGCCCGCCCCGAGGAAAGAGCCCTGGGCTCGCGGACCTTCGAAATCCATCGGGGTGTCGAGCTCCTCCGCGGTCATGACCGGGGTGGAGACCCCGCCCGGGATGACGGCCTTGAGCTTGCGGCCGCCCTTGACCCCGCCCGCGGCCGCGATGATGTCCTTGAGCGGCGTGCCCATGGGGAACTCGTAGACCCCCGGCTTGGCCACGTGGCCGCTCACGCTGAAGAGGAAGGTGCCGCCGGACTTCGGGGTGCCCAGCGCCGCGAACCAGTCCCCGCCCTTGAGCACGACGTGCGGGACCATGCACAGGGTCTCCACGTTGTTGACCACCGTGGGCCGGCCCATGAGCCCCTTGGCCGTGGGGAAGGGAGGCGGCTGGCGCGGCCAGGCCTTCTTCCCCTCCATGGTCTCCAATAGAGCGGTGTCCAGGCCGGAGATGTAGGCGCCCGCGCCGCGCATGAGGTCGATGGAGCGCTCTCCCAGGAGTCCGGCGGAGCGCGCCTCGGCCAAGGCCTTGTCCAAAATCCTGTACTGGACCTGGTACTCGCCGCGGACGAAGATGAAGCCCTGCTTGGCGTCGATGGCGTGCATGGCGATGAGCAGGCCCTCGATGAGCGCGTGCGGGGCCCGCGTGACCAGGACCCGGTCCTTGAAGCAGCCGGGCTCGGATTCGTCGCAGTTGACCACCACGTAGCGGGGGCCCGGATCCTTGGCCTCGGGCGTGACCGTGCTCCACTTCATCCCGGCCGGGAACCCGGCCCCGCCCAGGCCGCGCAGGTTGGACTTCTTCATCTCCTCCATGAGCTGTTCGCGGCCCATGGCCAGGGCCTTCTTGAGGCCCTCGTAGCCGCCCAGGCCGCGGTAGGTCTCCAGCTCGTGCAGCCGGGGCTCGTGGAAATGAGCGGTGAGGAGCTTGGTCATTCGAGCTCCTCCAGCAGCTTGTCCACCATCTGCTCCGTGGCCGCGCCCTGGAGCTCGTCGTTGACGATGAGCGCCGGCGCCTGGTCGCAGGCTCCCAGGCACTCCATGGTCTCCAGGCTCAAGCGCCCGTCGGCCGTGGTCTCCCCGGCCTTGATTCCCAGCTTCTTCTCCAGGCAGGCGCACATCTCCTTGGAGCCGGCCAGGCTGCAGGACAGGCCCCGGCACAGGCCGATGCGGTGCCGGCCCGCGGGCTTCTGGGTGAAGCTCGGGAAGAAGGTGGCCAACTCGTGGATGCGGCTGCGCGGCACGACGAAGAGCCCGGCCAAGTCCTCCTCGTCCTCGTCGCTCACGCAGCGGTGCCACTCCTGCACCTGGCGCAGAGCCTCCACCAGGCCCATGAGCGGAGCCGGGTAGCGCTCGTCCCAGGACTTCAGGACCTTCTCCTGCTCCGGGGTGAAGGCGCTCACCGGTCCA
>JAQUNT010000215.1 GCA_028717525.1 Elusimicrobiota bacterium | reverse complement strand
ATCGGGCCATGGGCCGTTGGACCCAGACGCCGTTGCCCCTCATGGCCCTGGGGTCCGAGGGCGGCGCGGGCTACCCTTCCCATGAAGGTGGTCGCCCTCCTACCCGGACGGAGACGGAGACAGCCGGACGGGATCCCGGGCGGCACCGAGCCGAAGAGGTCGCCCCTCCGAGGCATTCGACGAGAGTCCGCCTCGCATCCCAGGGAGGCGGACTTTTCGTCGCCGGCTCGCCGCGGCCCGCCCCCGGGGCGTTTTGCTATCATAGCGTGGGACCGGGTAACGCCAGCCATGACTCCTCTTCCGCGCCGCGCCGGCCGTTTGGCCGTCCTGGGGTTGGCCGCGGCGCTGCTCCCGGTCCGGCCTGCCGGCGGCGCGGACATCCTGCCCACCTCGGACGTGCGCGTCCAGGTCTCCTCGGCGGCCGTCACGGGCCTGGACTGCCGCCGGCGCGCCTTCCGGATGGAGTTCTCGCGCGACATCGGCCTCAGGTACCGGAGGATCGCGGGCGAGACCTTCACCAGGAACCCCAACCCCTATACGCTGGTCTGGGGCGTCTTCGCCCTCATCGCCATGGTGCCCATGGCCGTCCTGGCGCCCCCGGCGGACCTGCTGGCGGCGCCGTGGCGGCGGCAGTGCGGCTTCGAACTCCGGGTCGAGGGCCGCCTGCGCGGCTGGGCCGGCAGCGCGGTGGCCGGAGCGCCCGTCGGCGCGGAGGGGGCCAGCGTGACCGAGGACGGGGTCGGCGACTTCGTCGCGCCCCGCTACTCCCTGAGCCGGGGCACCGCCACGGCCGACGGCGAGGGGCGCTTCGTGGTGTCCTTGCCCGGCCGGGTGGGCCCCGGCCCGCAGATGGAGCTGCGCTGGCTGGTCCACTCCCTGCCCTCGGGCCGGATGTCCCTGCGCAAGAGCGGCCGCCGCTTCATCCTCTCCGAGCCGGACCCGGAGTTCGGCTCCACCGCGGAGACCATGGAACCGCTGGAGATCCGTCCCGGCTCAGCGCCATGAACCGGGCGGCGCGCGCCTGGGTCCTGGGTCTCCTCGCCGCCGGGCTGGGCTGCGCCGGCCCGCGCGGGACCGGCCCGGCGACCTGGGGGGAGCTGGAGTCCGCGGCGCGGCAGCGCCTGGACGCCGGCGACCTGCGCCGGGGCTCGGAGCTGATGGGCGCGGCGGTCCGCAGGTCCGAGGCGGAGCTGGGCCCCGCCCACCCGCGCACCTTGCTCCTGCTCGGCGAGGAGGCCGCGGCCCGCCGGGGCCTGGGTCAGACCGCCGAGGTCGAGAAGATCCTGGCCCGGCTGCAGGCGCTCCAGCCGGCGACTTTCGAGTCGCGGGTGGCGGCCGGGGAGGTGCTGCTGCTCCTGGACCGGCGCGCCGAGGCCCGGGCCGGGTTCCGCGAAGCCGGCGCCCTGCAGCCGCAGGGGGTCGAGGGCTACGAGCGCCTGGCCGGCATCTACCGCCGGCTGGGGCTGCATGACGAAGCGGCGGAGTGCCTGGAGAAGGCCGGCAGCAGCGCCCCGGCCGACTACAGCCTGCTGGTCAAGCGCGCCGCCAGCCTCACCATGCTGCGCCGCTACGACGAGGCCAAGGCCGTGGCCAAGCAGGCGCAAGCCCTGTGCCCCGCCTGCGCGGAAGCCTACGTCCAGCTCGGCTACGCGGAGCTCGACAGCGGCGACGACGAGGCGGCCTTCCGGACTTTCCAGAAGGCGCAGGAGCTCGCGCCGGAGGACCCCAGGTCCTACCACCATCTCGCCTACTCCCACGCCGCGCGCGGGCGCAACGACGAAGCGGCGGCCCTGTATCAGCGCGCCATGGAGGCCGCGGAACGCAGGTCCCCCCCGGACTATCCGCACCTGCTCCAGGCCATCACGCACCTCGCCGCCGTCTACGCCGCCGAGCAGCGCGCCGGCGGCCGGCGGCGGGAAGCGGAGCTCGCGGAGCTCTACGCGCGCTGCCGCGCCGTCCTGGAGAAGATCCCCGACGACCCGCGCTTCTTGAACCTGGCCGGCATGCTGGCCTTGACGGCCGGCCGGGGCGCGGAGGCCGAGGCCTACCATCGCCGGGCCTTGGCCTTGCTGGAGAAGCGGCCGCCCACCGCCGAGCTGGAGGAGGCGCTGGCCAACCTGGCCTTGCTGGCCGAGCAGGGCGGGCGCCACGACGAGGCGCGGACGCTCTACGAGCGCGCCTTGGCCGCCGGCAGGGCCTTCCCCGGCAACCACCAGTACCTGCAGACCTTGACCGGGGCGGCGCGCCTCTATCGCTCCCAGCGCCGCTTCGCGCAAGCCGAGCGGTGCTTCCGGGAGGCCGAAGCCATCCTGGGCCAGACTCCCGCCGCCCCCCAGTACCGGCAGCTGCTCGACGAGATGGCCGGCTTCTATCGCGACTGGGGCCGGCCGGCCGCGGCGCGCAGGCTGGAGCGGCGCTCGGCGGGACTCGCCCGGGCCGCCCCCTAGTCGCCCGCCAGCCGGAGCAGCTTCTTCTGCAGGTCGAAAGCGACGGCGGGCCGGCTGGTGAGGAGGTTGTGCCGCTCTCCCGGGTCCGTCCCCAGGTCGTAGAGCTCGCGGGAATCGCCGAGCTCGTCTGCGATGAGCTTCCAGCCGCCGGCGGAGCGCAGCGAGCGCCGGCAGGAGTGCAGGAGGAAGTCGGTCTCCGAGAAGGCGTCCAGCGCCAGGGGCTGGCCCGCCAGGAGCGGCTGGAGGCTGACCCCCCGCATCTGCTCGCGCAGCCGCGCGGGGGCCTCGACTTCGAGGAGCTCCAACACGGTCGGCAGGAGGTCGATGAGGCGCGCCTGCTCCGGGATGCGCCGCGGGGCCAGGCCCGGGACGCGGATCATCAGGACCGCGCGGATGACCTCGTCGTAGAGGGTCATCCCGTGGTCGACGCCGCCGTGCTCGTGCAATTCGTCCCCGTGGTCCGAGAAGACCACCACGACGGCGCGCTGCCGGAGCCCCGGCATGGCCCCCAGGCGCTCCAGGAAGGAGCCCAGCAGCGCGTCGGCCCGGGCGACCCGGGCGTCGTAGCCTGCGCGCCGGGCGCGCACCTCCTCATCCGACGCGGGGCCGGGCGCTCCCGCGATGGTCTGGGCGCGGCGCGCCATCCAGGAGTCGTCCCGGGGGCCGAACTGGCCGTGCACGTCATAGCCGTGGACGAAGAGGAAGAAGGGCCGGTCCCGGCGGCCCTGCAGCCAAGCGAGGGCCTGGGGCAGCGTCGCCGCGAACCCCCCGAAGGTCGCGGAGTCGACATAGACGTCGAAGCCCCGGCCCAGCCCCGAGGCGCGGCCCAGGCCCGCGCCGCCCGTGAAGGCCGCGGTGGCGTAGCCGGCTTCCTTCAGGACCTGGGCCAGGGTCAGGAACTGGTAGGGCAGCTTGGCGAGCTCCCGGCGCCGCGCGTTGAACACGGCGTAGCGGTTGACCACGGTGTGCTGGTGAGGGTAGAGGGAAGTGAAGAGGGAGAGCATGGAGGGCAGCGTCCAGGGGGCCTGGGAGACCGCGTTGGAGAAGACTGCGGCCTGGCCCGCGAAGCGGTCCAGGCTGGGCGTGACGGGCTGCGGGTAGCCGAGCGCCCCGACATGGTCCGGCCGCAGCGCGTCGATGCTGATCAGGATGAGGCTGCGCCGGTCGCGGCCGCTCGCCCACGGCGGCAGCGCCGCGCTGGCGGCCAGCAGGGCGCAGGCCAGGAGACTCCGGCGCGTCCGGGGCGGCATCAACGATATGATAGCCTTAAGAAAAAGTATTGTACAATCCTGTTCCAGGACGGAGGGAGGACCCATGACCAGAAGCATCCTATTATGCGGCCTGATCGGCCTGTTGTCCTCGTGGGCGGCCGGCGCCGAGCCGGAGAAGGCCGCGCCAGCCAAGAAGCCCGCCCCGGCGGCGGCGCCCGCGAAGGCGGCGCCGGCCAAGAAGCCCGCCCCGGCGACGCCGGCGCCCGCGCGCAACCCGGCTTTGCCGCCGCAGGAGCCCGCGAAGACCGCGCTCAACGACACGCTGGTCGTCAAGGCGGCCGACTGGACGCTCACCTCCTTCCTGGAATGGGCCGCCAAGAAGACCGGGGCGAGCTTCCTGATCCGCGAGGGCCTGGAGGAGCAGAAGGTCAAGACCATCCTGTCCAAGGGCACGGCCAGACAGATCCTGCAGAAGACCCTGGGCGACCAGGGGCTCGCCCTATGGCCGGTCGGCCCCAGCGACACCTTCTTCGTGGCCCGCTCCGGCACCGAACTTCCCAAGGATCCGGGCTCGGGCATCGGCGACACCCGCCTGGACAAGCCCGTCACCGTCAGCGTCGCGAAGCTCCCTCTGGGGGCCTATCTGGACTCTGTGGCCCGGCAGGCCGGGATCAAGACCGACGCGAGCGGCGACATCATGGGCCTGCGGGTCAGCGCCAACCTGCGCAAGGTCCCGGCCCGGGAAGCCCTCTTCGCCTTGGCCCTAATGAAAGGGCTGACCTACCGGCGGGACGCCCGCACCGGGGTCTACATGTTCTCGCGGGCCAAGTAAGCCGCCCAGCAGGACGCCGTGGGTCAGGCCCTGTAGATAGCGCGCCGCGCCGCTGCCGCGCTGGAGGGCGCTGGCCTCGTCGAAGAAGAGCCGCGCCTCGCGGTAGCGGCCCTGGCGCCGCAAGGCCTCGCCCGCGTTGAGCAGGACCCTCCACCAGTTCGCGCTGATCACGCGCGCCAGGTGGCCGAGCCAGATGTCCCGTTTCAAGCGCGCCTGCCACTGCCGGGATTCGGTGCGCAAGGAGAGCACCACCTCCGGATCGGTCTCCAGGAGCGACTGGAAGGTCTGGATGGCGCGCGAGCTGAGGGGCGCGAAAGCCTCCCCCATGATGTCGAAGAGCGCCAGGCGGATCGGGTAGGACGCCCGCTCCGCGGCGACCTTGCGCTCCAGCCGGGACATGAGCTCCGGATAGGTGAGCCGGCGCAGGCCCGCCCTGCGCCACTGCGCGGCGTAGAGGGCGTCGATTATCGCCTCGGCGTAGAGCTGGTAGGCGGGCGCCCAGACGTGGCAGTTGTCCTTGAATAGGTCGAATCCCGGTATGCCGTGCGGGGCGAAGGCGAGGACCCGGCGCTCGACGTCGGCCAGGGGCGTCCCGGTGCGCGCGGCCAGGTCCCGGATGCCCTG
>JAQUNT010000214.1 GCA_028717525.1 Elusimicrobiota bacterium | reverse complement strand
CACCAAGAACTACCCCCTCTCCGCCCTGGGGCTGCCCCCCGTGGTCGGGACCTTCGTGCACAAGAAGTCCGGCATCATCTTCGTGACCGGGGCCACGGGCAGCGGGAAGAGCACGACCATGGCCGCCATGCTCGAGTGGTTCAACCAGACCGGCCGGCCCGGCAAGGTCATCACCATCGAGGACCCCATCGAGACCATCTTCAAGCCCTGCCGCTCGGTCTTCGTGCAGCGCGAGGTGGGCGTGGACACCCCCTCCTTCGACGCCGGCATCATCGACTCCCTGCGCCAGGACCCGGACGTGCTCTGCATCGGCGAGCTGCGCGACCCCAAGTCCATCTACGCGGCCATGCTCGCGGCCGAGACCGGCCACCTGGTGATGACCACCCTGCACACCCGCGACGCCTCCAAGACCGCCCAGCGCATCGTCACGGGCGTGTCCGGGAGCGAGCAGGACATCATCCGCGAGCAGCTGTCCATGACCCTGGAGGCGGTCATCTCCCAGGAGCTCCTGCCCCGCGCCGACGGCAAGGGGCTGGTCGTCTCCTGCGAGATCCTCATCGCCACCAACGCCGTGCGCCAGATGATCCGCGAGGGCAAGCTGGACATGATCAATGACGCGATCCACTCCGGGGGCCAGCTGGGCATGATGTCCAAGGACACCTCCATCAAGAACCTCTTCTCCAAGAAGATCATCACGCGCGAGGTGGCCATGGAGCACATGCGCAACCCCGAGACTCTGGGGCACTGAGCGCCCGCCCCGCCCATGGCCGAAGCGCCGCTGCGCCTGGTCTGCGACGACCGCTTCGCCGAGTTCCTCGCCGGCGCCCTGCGCCTGGAGAGCTTCTTCCCCGAGTTCCGGGCGATCCACGTCGACAAGTGCTTCCCGCGCAGCGGCCTCTACGCCTATCCGGACGGCTACCACGTCGTGGAGCAGGGCGAGCGGGGCCGCGACATCTACGTCATCTACAGCGGCTGGGTCGAGATCGTGCAGAGCTTGGGCAGCGCCGGGGCCGGCTTGGCGCGTCTGGGGCCCGGCGACATCCTGGGGGAGATCGCCCTGCTGCGCGACGGGGTGCGCGTGGCCACCGCCGTAGCCGGCGGCCAGGCGCAGATCTTCCGGCTGGTCTTCGCGGACAACCAGTACCTGCTCCAGCACAACCCGGCGTTGTGCCAGCACTTGGCCGCGCTGGCGGCCGAGCGCCTGGGCTCCTAGCGCATGCGGCCCGCGGCCCTCTCAGCCGCCCTGCTGTTGCTGCTCGCCCCGGGCCTCGCGGCCAAAGAGGATGAGGAGCCGGTCGAGTGTCCGCAGGGCACCTTCCGCGTCCACACGGACAACCCTTACCAGCCCTTCCGATGCGTGGCCAAGGACGAGCGCCGCAAAGGCGGCCTGACGCCGGCCGTGGGCCCGAGGGGGTTCTCCGCCCGGCCCCGCTGCCCCCCCGGCTCGCGCCCCATGCCGACCCCGGGCTCGCTGCAGGCCTATCGCTGCGTCATGAGCTCGCGGACCGCGGCCGAGCCCGACCTGACGCCCGACCTCGACACCCGGGGCCGCACCCGATCCTGGGGGACCCAGCCCGCGCCCGCGCGCAAGGGCGCCGCCGGCAGCCTCCCCTCAGAACACCAGCGGCTGACGGGACGGTCCTATGCCCGCTACGCCGTCTCCAGCGAGTTCTCCTTCGACTACCCGAAGGACTGGCACCTCACCGAGGCCTGGTCCGACGAGCCGCCCACCATCTACGTGGTGCGCGAGACGGGCGGCGGCAAGCAGGTGACCATGACGGTGACCGCCGTGGAGCCCGGCCAGGCCGGCTACCAGAGTGTGGAGCTCGCCATCATTAAGGAGAGGGAATGGCAGGAGGCGCAGTTGGACCCGAAGGAGGGCCGCGTGGCGGGACTGCCGGCCCGGTTCGCCACGGTGCCGGGATCCAGCCGCAGCGCTTATGTGGACCGCGGGGGCGGAAGCTACCTGATCCTCAATTACAGCGCTCCCGGAGACCTCTTCGAGTTCTATCTGCCGGCCTTCCAGCGCCTGCTCAAGTCCCTGCGCCTCAAGCCCCGATAAAAAAAGCGCCGTCCAGACAGGCGGAGCTTCCGCCTGTCTGGACGGCCGCAGAGAGGCCTCAGCTGTGCTTTTCGGCCTCCGCGTAGGCCTGCTTGCCCGCCTTGAGGGCGGCCGAGAGGGCTTCCTTCTTGTGCAGGCCTTCTTCCTTGATCTTGGCCAGCAGTTCGCCTCCTTCCTCCCGCTTCTCCTTGAGCCAGTCACCGATCTGCTCGCGGGTCTCCTTGCCGGCCTTGGGCGCGAAAAGCAATCCCAGGCCCGCGCCGATGGCGGCGCCGACCATGAAGAAAATCAGGCCCGAGCCTCTGTCCTCACTCATATCATGACCTCCCCTAAATCGCACGGCGTAACCGATATTCTGTCCTTGTTATAACAGGTTGGCAGGAAGGCTGTCAAGAGGAGGGCGCGCCGGGCCCCGGCCCGGCGGCCTCCTCGAGCCGCCGGATATGCCGGCGCTGGGACTCGATCGTCTGCGCGTCGAGCTCCAGGCTGCGGGAGAGCTCCTCGCTGCGGCGGCGCGCCGCCAGGAGTTCCACCTCCCGGCGCTCCAGGGTCTTCTTGAAGCTCTCCAGGGCCGCGGCCTGGGACTCGCACCTCCGCTGGTAGGAGCCCGCCATCTGCTGGAGCTCGGCCTGCAGGCGCGCCAGCTCGGCCTCCATGAGCGCGCGGCCCTCCTCGATGCGGGTCCGCTCCTCGGCCCGCACCTCGAGGCGCGCGGCTTCGCGCCAGCGGGCCTCGTTCTGATCGCGCTCTTCGCGCTCCTTCTCCCAGGCTTCGCCCTGCCTGCGCCATTGCTCGACCTGCTCGACCAGTTCCGCGGCCTTGGCCTCCGCGAGCTTGCGCTTGGCGGCCTCGTCCCGCGTCTCGGCCTTGGCGCGGGCGTTGAGGTCCTGCATGTCCCGGATGGTGGCCAAGGCGCCCCGGATGGCCAGGCGGGCGGCCTCCAGGCTGTTGATCTCGCGCAGGGCCTCTTCGTCCCACTGGTTCATGGTCTGCCGCCGGCGTGTAGAATATAGCCGGAGGGTATTGCGGAATCATTACCCTGTTGCCACGCGGCGGACTAAATGACTAGAATAGCTCACCATGATGGGGAGGCTCCCGTGAAACCAGAAGCGGCTTCGCAGAAGTTCGACGTGGTGCGTCTGGCCGACGGCCTTTTCAAGGTCAAGACGAACCAGGGCCGCGGCTTCTTCAAGATCGGCGTGGAGAAGAAACCCGGCGAAGCCAATTCCTTCTTCCTCGAGATCAACGGCGCCCGCAAGTTCGAGATCGGCAACGACTGCGACACCTGCCACTTCTGGTTCAAATGCCTGCATGAGCCGCGCCTCTCCCGGAAGGTCGTCAACCTCCCCAAGGCTTTCCAGGTCCCCCGGCCCCTCGACGAGTCCCTGGTCCAGGACCTGGGCCCGATCATCGAGTTGCAGGAGAAGGGGGAGTTCGACGTCTTCGAGACCTCCATCAGCGTCACCGGCCCTTACGACAGCGAGGACGAGGGTTCCTACTTCTTCAACAGCGAGTTCATGGACCTCTGGGACATCTCGGACCCGCGCGAGGAGGGCCTGCTCTCGGGCTGGGAGCACTACGAGGGGCAGCGGCCGCGCATCTTCCGGCACGCGGACTCCGGCGTGGTGGAGAGCCAGTACGATTTCGTCATCCCCCTGGTCCCGCGCGGGATGCTCAAGGACGAGAACGTCAAGGTCTACCAGTCCATGATCGCCAACGGCGACCGGCCGCGCATCCTCCTGCTGGGCCTCTACCATCGCGGCATCCCCGAAATGGTCCGGCGCGGGCGGAGCAAGGTCCTGCACAGCTTCTTCGCGGGCTTCGTCCTCGACGGCCACCACAAGCTGGCGGCCTACCGCCGGGCCGGGGTGCCGGCCAAGTTCCTGGTGGTGCTCTCCCAGAAGGCCAGCAAGTACTTCCTGCTGCGCGACGAGGGCGTCTCGCCGCGCCCCAAGTTCGAGGAGCGACTCACCGCGCTGGCCGCGCCGGCCGCGGGCTGACCCGCGGGCCCGCGGGCGCTTGCGTTTTCAGGGAATCCGGCTATACTAGGGTGGTGCCTTTCTGGGCCCAAGGTCCTATCTTCTGCCTAGGTCCTAGGGCACTGAACAAGTAGGACTGCAAGGACTACAATCTGGGTATGCCGAGGACCGGAAGTCCCAGGATCCCGTCGCTGACCGCATGGCTCATGCCATGGGCCCTGGCCCTGTGCGTCCTCCTGCCTGCCGCGGCTGCCGAGCCGAGTTCCGCCACCACCGATCCCCTCTCTTCGCACGTCTCCGAGCAGGCCCGCCGCGACCTCAAGATCCTGGGCCAGGACCTGGTCCAGCATCTGAGCGGCCAGAAGCCCGCTTCCCTGCTCGAACTGAGCCAGCGCCTGCGCGAGCTCGACGCCCGCCTGGCGACCGGCGGGATGCTCGAATCCGACGCGGCCGCGCTCCGCGCCGAGGCTAAGCGGCTCTCGCTGCTGCTGGACAACACCGTGGCCCTGGCCTCAGGCACGGGCGGCGCGGTGACCCCCAAGGTCCAGGCCTTGGTCAGGGACATCAACGGCACCGGCCCGGGCGGCAACGTGGAGAGCGTGGCCGTGCTCATGGCCGGCCTGCGCCGCGTGGCGGCCGAGCCTGAGGCTGCGGTCAAGATCTTCGACAACCTGAGCCGGCAGTTGGGCGATCCCAAGGTCTCGGCGGGGCTGAAGGCGATGGACGCGGGCTCGGGCCGGGACGCCGTGCTGGCTGCGGTGACGGGCAAGACCAAGCCGATCTCCTACACGGACCCCGCCTTGGTCAAGAAGCTCTCGGACCTCAAGGGCCAGCCGATCCCCGCCCCCCAGACGTCCCCGTTCACGACCCCGCCGGCGATGGCCTTGAACGATCGGCACCTGGCGCTGGAGAAGAAGATCATCGCCCACCTCACCGGCGAAGCCGTCTCCTCGTTCGACAGGCTCAAGACGGAACTGGCCGGGATCATCGCGGAGTTGCTTGATTTTATCATCGATGCCATCGGTGGATATGCATACCCCAGCCTCTACTGCGCATATCAAATCCCTTGGTTCGATTTCCGCTCGGTTGTCCATGCTTTCGTTGCTTGTGTC
>JAQUNT010000213.1 GCA_028717525.1 Elusimicrobiota bacterium | reverse complement strand
CAGTTCGTGGGCCGCGCCGGCCAGGCCCAGTTCCAGCGCCTGGCCGACCTGCACCTGGGCCTGATGAAACAGGCCGACGCCTACATCGGCATCCGCGGCCCGGACAACCCCTTCGACCTGGCCGACCTGCCCGGCCGGCAGATGGGGATGTACCAGTCCATCTTCTTCAAGCGCGTGCACATGCAGCAGCGCATCCCCCACACGCGCTGGGTCGTCCTGCGCTACCCCAACAACGCCATGGCCCAGCTGGCCAAGACCTCGCAGGAGGCCTTCGAGGACTTCTACTTCGACGTCTGCTGCGCGGACTACCCCCGCATGGACAAGGCCATGGACCGGCTCGCGGCCTTGATGCGGCGCACGGACCGGGTGCGCCTCACCGGCCAGGGCACGGATCTCTCCTTCTCCATCAAGGGCATGCCGCCGGTCAAGTGCGCCGGGAGGCTCAACATCCCGGACGGCGAGATCTACACGGCCCCGGTCAAGGACTCGGTCAACGGGGTCATCCGCTACAACACCCCGACCCTGCACGACGGCGTCGTCTACCACGGGGTCACCCTGACCTTCGCCAAGGGCCGCATCGTGAGGGCCGCGGCCGACGCGGACTCGAAAAAGCTCAACGCGGTGCTCGACACCGACGCCGGGGCGCGCTACGTCGGCGAGTTCGCCCTAGGCGTCAACCCCTTCATCCGCGAGCCCATGCTGGACACCCTCTTCGACGAGAAGATCGCGGGCTCCTTCCACTTCACCCCGGGCAACGCCTACGACGACGCGGACAACGGCAACCGCTCGGCCGTGCATTGGGACATGGTCTTCATCCAGCGGCCGGAATACGGCGGCGGGGAGATGTGGTTCGACGGCCGGCTGGTACGCAAGGACGGCCGCTTCACGGACCGGTCCCTGGAGCGGATGTTCTCCCGGGAGTCCCTGGGCCGCTCCCGCCGCTGAGGCGCCGGGCCAGGGCGCGCACCGCTTCCAGGATCTGCGGCGGTTCGATGGGCTTGGTCAGGTAGGACTGGAAGCCCGCCTCCAGCGCGCGGCTGCGGTCCGCTTCGCGCGCCAGCGCGCTCAGGGCCGCCGCCGGCACGGCGCCCGGAGCGCCGCCCCGGGAGCGCACCCGGCGCAGCAGGCTGCAGCCGTCCTCCCCGGGCAGGGCGATGTCGCAAAGGATGAGGTCGGGCGTCTCCTGCTGCAGGCTCGACCACGCGGATTCGGCATCGGCCGCGGTGCGCACCCGGACGCCGCGGCTCTCCAGCACCTGCTGGAGCATGCGCAGGGCGTCGGGCTCGTCCTCGACGACCAGCACGCTCAGGCCCTCCAGCCCGCCCGCTCCGGGCGCCGGCGCGGGCTCCGCAGCCGGCTCCGGAGCGTCCTGCAGCGCCGGGGCGGGCAGGCGCACCGTGAAGGTCGCGCCGCTCCCCTCGCCCGCGCTCGCGGCGCAGACCCTGCCCCCGTGGCGCTCCACCAGGTTCTTGACGATGGCCAGGCCGAGACCCAGGCCCCCGTGCCTGCGGATCAGGGCCTCCTCCCCCTGGCGGAAAGGCTCGAAGATGCGCGGCATGAGCCCGGGCGCGATGCCCTCGCCCTGGTCCTGGACCTCGACGACGGCCTCGCCGCCTTCCCGGCGCAGGGTCATCCGCACCGAATTCCCGTCCGGAGAGAACTTGAGCCCGTTGTGCACGAGGTTGGCGAAGACTTGCCGCAGGCGCCCGGCGTCGCCGAGTACGCGGACCGGGCCCTGGAGCTCGCGCTCGAGCCGGATGCCGCGCCGGCCGGCCTCCTCCGACAGCGACTCGCAGACCGACTCCAGGACGGCTCCCAATTCCACGGCCTCGCGGGCCATGCCGAGCTGGCCCCGCGAGATGCTCGACATGTCGATGAGGTCCTCGACGATCCGCCTCTGGTCCTGCATGCTGCGCAGGATGATGTCCAGGGCGCGGCCGCGCTCCGGCTCGGAGAGGCCGCCGTAGCGCAGCAGCCAGCCCCAGCCCAGGATGGAGGTCAGGGGCGTGCGCAGCTCGTGGGAGACGATGGCCAGGAAGTCGTCCTTGGCGCGGTTGGCGGCCTCCAGCTCCTTGACCTTGTGCTCGAGCTTCCGGAACATGACCTCCGCGTGCCGGCGCAGCGCCTCCGACTCGTCCGCGCGGGGCTGGGCCGGGAAGCCGGGCTTGCCCAGGCTGGCCTCCTCCAGGACCTCGGCCACCAGCTCCTGCAAGGCCTCGACCTCCGCCGGCTTGACGACGAACCGGTCGGCCCCGAGGCTGAGGCCGAACTGCTCGTCCTTGGGATCGGTGTAGGTGGCGGTGTAGAAGATGAACGGCACCTTCTTGAGCCGGTCATGCGCCTTCCAGCGCCGGCACAGCTCATAGCCGTCCATGACCGGCATCAGGATGTCCGTGATGAGGAGGTCCGGAGGCTCGGCCAGAGCGGCCCTGAGCGCGGCGGCCCCGTCGCACGCGCTGACCACCTCATGCCCGACCCCCTTGAGGGCGCACTCCAGCATGTACGCGTTCTGGGGATTGTCGTCGGCGATCAGTATCCTGGCCATGGTCCGGCGCGGCGCGGGGGTTCTAGCGCGATTCTACCACTTTTCTTGGTATGATACGCGTCACGGGAGGCGGACATGGACCATGACCAGCGGCGCATCGGGATACTGACCGGAGGGGGCGACTGCCCGGGGCTCAACGCGGTCATCCGCGCGGTGGTCAAGGCCGCCACCAAGCGCGGCTGGCACACCTTCGGCGTCCTGGGCGGCTTCGAGGGCCTGCTGGAGCCGGTCCGCCTGCGCCGGCTCGACTACCAGGAGATGGGGGCCCTGCTCACCCAGGGCGGCACCATCCTAGGCACCTCCAACCGGGGGCGCTTCGCGGCCAAGACCGGCCGCGGCGAGGTCCACCGCATCCCGGACGAGATCCTGGACGAGGCCAAGCGCAACCTGGCCAAGGAGGGCCTCAGCGCCTTGGTCTGCGTGGGCGGCGACGGGTCTTTGACCATCGCCCAGCAGCTCTTCGAGGCCGGGGTCCCGGTGGTGGGCGTGCCCAAGACCATCGACAACGACCTGGAGGCCACGGTCATGACCTTCGGCTTCGACTCCGCGGTCGAGTGCGCGACCCACGCCCTGGACCGGCTGCACACCACGGCCGAGAGCCACAGCCGGGTCATGGTCCTGGAGGTCATGGGCCGCAGCGCGGGCTGGATCGCGATCTCGGCTGGGATATCGGGGGGCGGGGACGTCATCCTCATCCCGGAGATTCCCTTCCGCTACGAGCAGGTCTGCGCGAAGATCGCGGAGCGCGAGAAGTCGGGCAGGCACTTCACCTTGGTCGTGGTCGCGGAGGGCGCCCAGCCCCTGGGCGGCGACCTGGTGACCCAGGGGCCGGCCGCGGGGGACCGCGAGGTGCGCCTGGGCGGCGTGGGCGCGGCGGTCGCCTCCGAGATCGAGAGGCGCACCGGCAAGGAGGTCCGGGTCTGCGTGCTGGGCCACCTGCAGCGCGGCGGCGGGCCCACCAGCTTCGACCGCCTGCTCTGCACGCGCTTCGGGGTGATGGCCGTGGAGCTCGCCGCGGAGGGGAAGTTCGGCCACATGGTCACCCTGCGGCCGCCGGTCACGCAGGCGGTCAAGATCACCGAGGCCATCGGCCGCATCCGACGCGTCCCGCTGGACGGGGACTTGGTGCGCACCGCCCGGGCCCTGGGCATCAGCCTGGGAGACTAGCCGGAAATACAGGAGGCCGACCATGGCGCGACTCGATTCCTTGAAGCTCACCATCCCCAACGACCTGGGCTACCTCGACCTGGCCCTGGCCTTCGTGCGCAAGTGCGCCGAGAAGTTCGGGTTCCAGGAGCCCGCCTTGGGCGAGATCGAGCTCGCGGCCGAGGAGGCGGTGGCCAACGTCATCAAGCACGCATTCGAAGCCGGAGAGCGCGCCGACTTCGACATCGTGGCCGAGCGCGTGCCGCTGGGCCTGCGCCTGGTCATCAAGGACCGCGGGCTGCCCTTCGACCCGACCCTCCTGCAGGACTACGACCCCGCGCAGGCCTCCCGCCGGGACGCCGCCGGGCTGGGCCTGCACCTGATGAAGAAGTCCATGGACGTGGTCTCCTTCGTCAACCTGGGCTGCCAGGGCAAGGAACTGCACCTGGTCAAGCGCCTGCCCCAGAAGAACATCGAGGAGTACTTCCCGGGCCAGAAGCTGGAGGAGGAGGCCGGGCCCCCGGCCGCCGCCAAGGTCCTCCAGGAGAAGATCCCCTACGACGTGCGCCGCATGCGCCGCCAGGAGGCCATCGAGGTCTCCCGCTGCGCCTACAAGTCGCACGGCTACACCTTCTTCGACGACGTCATCTACTTCCCCGAGCGCCTCGCCGAGCTCAACGCCAGCGAGGAGCTCATCTCCGCGGTCGCGGTCACCAAGGAGAACAAGTTCATGGGCCACGCCGCCCTGCACTACCCCCACGTAGGCGCCCGCATCGCGGAGCTGACCTTCGCCTTCGTCAACATGGAGTACCGGGGTCAGGGCTGCCTGACGCGCCTGACCGACCACCTCTTCTCCATGGAGAAGAAATACCCGCTCACCGGGGTCTACGTCAACTCGGTGACCAACCACCTCTTCACCCAGAAGGTGGTGGTCAAGTACGGCATCAACGACTGCGGCATCTACCTGGCGGCCAGCCCGGGCACCTGGGTGTTCAAAGGCATCTCCGGGGAGAGCCGCCAGCGCCTCAGCGTGGCCCTCAGCTTCAAGTACCTCCAGCCGCCGCACCGCCTGAGCCTGTACCTGCCCCAGGCGCACCGCCCCATGCTGGAGAAGCTCTTCGCCAACATCGGCGCCGCGCACACCTTCAGGGTCCCGGACGCCGGGCAGGCCCGCATCGCCGAGGAGAAGGCGACCGTGCGCACCGACGTGTTCGCCTCGGAGAGCTGCGCGGAGATCTACCTGGAGCGCTGCGGCCGCGACGCCGTGGCGCAGGTGCGGGCCTCTTTGCACGACCTCTGCCTGCGCCAGCTCGGCGCCGTCTACCTCTACCTGAACCTGGAGGGCCCCGCGACCTACTTCCTGGCCCCGGAGTTCGAGAAGCTCGGCTTCTTCTTCTCCGGCATCCTGCCCCAGACCGACATCGGCGACACCTTGGTCCTGCAGTACCTCAACAACGTCCGGCTG
>JAQUNT010000212.1 GCA_028717525.1 Elusimicrobiota bacterium | reverse complement strand
CTGCTGACCGCCGCGCTGCTGGCGCACCGTGCCTCGGGGCGGGCCCTGGCCTGGCGCGAGGCCTGGACCCCGGCGGCCTGGTGCCTCTGCCTCTACTGCGCCGCGGCGCTGCTACCGCTCTGACCGGGGTGGACCCCGCGCGCAGCCTGGGCGACCTCCACAAGGACCTGCACAAGGTCTGGGTCTTCTTCGCGGTGCTGCTGGCCTTGCGCGCGGCCGGCCCGTGCCGTCTGCCCGAGGCCATGGGGCTGGGGTTTGCCTTCGTGGCCGCCTGGGGCATCGCGCAGTCCGCCCCGAGCCTGCTGCACCGCTCCGGCGGCGACTGGGTCCGGGCCCACGCCTTCGTGCATCCCGTGACCTACGGCGACACGCTGGGCCTGGGCTTCCTGGGGGGCCTGGCCTGGCTGGGAGCGCCGGGCGCCCGCCCCCGGGCGCGGCGCTGGGTCCTGGCCGGCCTGGCCCTGCTGGGCCTGGCTTTGGCCCTGAGCCAGACCCGCGGGGCCTTCCTAGGCCTGCTGGCCGGCTTCGCGGCCCTGTGCGCGGCCCATCGGGGCTTCCGCCCTTGGCTGAAGTGGGCCCTGCCCGCCGCGGTCCTGGGCGCGGCCGCGTTCATGCTCCTGCCCTCGCACCGGGCCGCGATCACGGGCCTCTGGGACCCCCAGAGCGCGATCCGCGCCAACCAGTGGAACCGAGTCATCCTCTGGGACGTGGCCTGGCGGGCCTTCCAGGACCATCCCTGGCTGGGGGTCGGGCCGGCCAACTACGCCACGGTCTTCAGCCGCTACTTCCAGGGGCTGATGGAGGGGATCCCGGTCTGGAGCTCGGCCCACAACATCCTCCTGCAGCAGCTGGCGGAGCGGGGGATCGTGGGCCTGGCCGCGCTGCTGACCCTGGGCGCCGCCCTCCTGGCGCAGGCCTGGCGGCGCTGCCGCGTGGAGCCGACCGCCCTGACCCTCTGGGGATTCGCGGCCACGGCCGGCTTCTTCGTGATGAACCTGACCGAGAGCGCGTTCCAGAACGAGCAGATCGCCACCATGTTCCTGTTCATCTGGGCCCTAGGACAGGCCGGAGCGGAGGGCGCGGCTCCCAGAATCTGATGGACACCTCTCCTGCCAGGACCAAGCCACTCGACATCGTTATCGGCGCCTCCGCCTTGATGGCCCCGCCGACGGGTGTGGGCCGGTACGTGCGCAGCGTTGCGGAACATCTGCGCAGACTGGCGCCGGAGCATGTCTACACCTACTCATACGGCTTCTTCTCCTCAAGAGCGCTTCCGCAAGGTGTTGTCGAGAAGGTGATGCATCGGGCGCATGCGGCTCTATGCCAGATGCGCCCAGTAATTGGGAGCCTACGGCACTTGCGAACCCTGACCGCGCGAGGCCTCTCGTGCGGAAGACTCCACGATATCTGCTTCGAGCCTGACTTCACCCCGATAGAAGTGCGCACTCGGCGGCGAGTGGTCATGATCCACGACTTCTCCTTCTATCGCCATCCAGACTGGCAGCCGGAGGACCGGTCCGAATTCCTCAGGCTCCACTTCCTCCCTCACGCACGCGAGGCGGATGCGCTAGTGACGGCCTCCGATTTCGTCCGAAAGGAGGCTGAGGGAATCCTGGGCGTGCCGGCGGAGAGGATCACCGTAGTGCCTGAAGGGGTGGACCACGCACTGTTCCGCCCGTATGCGTCCGGAGTTCTGGCCGATTTCCGACATGCGCGAGGCCTCCCCGAACGCTTCATCCTGTGCGTGGGGTCCATCGAGCCCCGGAAGAACCTGCCGCGACTGCTCAAGGCCTACGCTTCTTTGCCGGGCCCGCTGAGGCTGCGCTATCCGCTGGTGCTGGCCGGCTTCCGCGGATGGGCAGACGATGCGATGATGCGCCGCCTGCGCAGTCTGGCTGACTTCCGTTATGCGGGCTACGTCAGCGACCAGGACCTGGCGCACCTCTACAACCTGGCATCGGTCTTCGTCTATCCATCGCTGTATGAAGGGTTCGGTCTTCCCCCACTCGAAGCCATGGCATGCGGGGCGCCAGTCGCCGCCTCGCGGGCCGGCTCCCTACCGGAGGTGCTTGGGTCGGACGCCGCCTTCTTCAATCCTCACGAAACGTCCGAGATTGCGCAGACCCTAAAACGGCTCCTGGCCGATGACCGTCGCCGCCGGGGACTCTCCGAGCTTGGTCGGCGACACGCGCACCGTTTCCAGTGGGGAGATACGGCCGCTCGGCTCCTCAAAGTGTTCAGCGCGGTCGATGCACATGGGCAGCAGGACGGCGGCTGAGCCAGAATGAGGATTCCGATGCTCACAGCCTTTTTCAACCGCAGGGAGCTAGTCCGCGAGTTGGTGGTCCGCGAAATCGCCAGCAAGTACAAAGGTTCTTTCCTGGGTCTGTTCTGGTCCTTCATCACGCCGCTGCTCATGCTCGGCGTCTACACATTCGTGTTCAGCTTCGTTTTCAAGGCGCGCTGGACCAGCACGGGCAATGAGGACGGCGTCTCGTTCGCGCTGACCCTGTTCTGTGGGTTGATCGTGTTCAATCTCTTTGCAGAATGCGTCACGCGGGCGCCTCAACTGATCACGGCCAATCCTCACTATGTCAAGAAGGTGGTATTCCCGCTGGAGATTCTGCCCATCGTGACCCTGGGATCGGCCCTCTTTCATTATCTGATCAACCTGCTGATCCTGGTGGCAGGCATCATCATATTCCAAGGATGGCCATCGCCTCACATACTGCTGGTCCCCCTCCTGGTGATGCCCTTGTGCTTGGTTAGCCTGGGCTGCGCTTGGTTCCTGGCTTCCTTCGGCGTATTCGTGAAGGACATCAACTACAACATTGCGTTCCTCGTGCAACTGTTGTTCTTCATGACGCCCATCTGTTATCCTAGTTCCGCGGTCCCTCCCGTGTTCCGCGGTCTGTTCAATCTCAACATCATTTCCATGTTCGTGGAATCCTCCCGGGACATCATCATCTATCATCGGACTTTCAACTGGTCCTGGTGGCTGGGAGCCAGCTTGGCATCGGCAGTCGTCTTCATCCTCGGGTACACCTGGTTTATGCGCACCAGAGTCTATTTCGCGGACCAGGTATGACAGACCGGACCGCCATCTCTGCCAAGCAGTTGTCGAAGATTTACAGGATATACGGCCGCCCGTCGGACCGCCTCCGACAGTTCCTATTCCCGGCAAGGCGCTACTTCCAGGATATCCATGCGCTCAAGAACGTCTCCTTCGACATCAGGAAGGGGAGTGTCACCGGCATCATCGGCCGCAACGGTGCGGGCAAGAGCACCCTCCTGCAGATATTGGCCAGCGTCCTCCAACCGACCGAAGGAAGTCTGGAGATCAACGGGCGGGTCTTGAGCATCCTGGAATTGGGAAGCGGCTTCAATTACGATTTTACCGGACGGGAGAACCTGTTGCATTACGGCCTCACCATCGGGCAATCGAGGCGGCAGATAGAGTCGCACATGGCCAAGATCATCGAATTCGCCGATATCGGGGACTTCATCGATCGCCCGGTCAAGACCTACTCGAACGGCATGGTCATGCGCTTGGCTTTCTCCATGGTCGCCGCTTGCCGAGCCGATATCCTGATAGTGGACGAAGTCATGAGCGTCGGCGACGTCAACTTCCAGATGAAGTGCCTACGTTGGATGAATCGCTTCGTGCACGACGGGGGCACCATATGTCTGGTCAGCCACGACCTCAACCTGGTGGCCAACAAGTGCGACCAAGTCATCCTCCTTAAAGAAGGCGGGGTTGCCGCAAGGGGAACCCCATTGGATGTCATCCCCCAACTCCGGTATGATCAACCAGTCCTGCATGCGGCCCACGCCGCTGGCACAGAGGGCCCGCGCGTTCCTGGTGTCCCGGCTGGGGATGCCGGCTTGGGCCGAATGACCAGTGCCACCGTGAATGGCCAGGTCCTCGGTCATGAGCTCACTCTCTCCCCGGGCAGTTCGATTTCCATCGCCATGGAGGCCGTCTTCCTCCAACCCGTAAAGGACTACACCTTCGGCGCCAGCCTGATGACCGCCAATGGGGTCGATCTCTTCTCAATCTCCTCGCGGCTGGCCAAGGTCCACCATCCCGACCTCCGGACGGGAAGACCCGTCCGGTGTCTTCTCACCATACGACAGAACCTGCAGCCGGGCGTCTACTACCTGCAGCTTGGAATCGGCAGCCAAGTGGCCAAAGATGCGGCAGAATTCATTGATATCTCGAGCTCCTACTCAAAGTTGCATGTGCTTGGGGTCTCCCCGACCTTCGGGTATGTGGATTTCCCCTTCTCCGTAGAGTTCCCGCGGCAAGCTCCGGACTAGAGAGGCGGCATCACCTATGCTCCTGAGAAACAAGAAGAACATCACCTCGAATGAGGAGTTGACTGCGTCCTACGACAGACTCTATGAGGGCTTTCTCAAGGAAAATTCGACGGTCCTTGAAGCCGAATTCATGCTCAGCATGCTCAAGTTCACGAGGGGGCAGACGCTGCTGGACGTCTCCTCCGGCAAGGGAGACCTCGTGGCGGCGGCCCAAGCTCTGGGCCTCGAAGCGGTCGGTATCGAGCTATCCCGGACCGCCATTGCCCTGGCGAACCAAAGTCATCCTCACTGCAAATTCCTGCATGCCAACGCAGAGAGCCTGCCTTTCCCGACGGGTTCTTTCGATTTCGTGATGAACCTCGGCAGCCTGGAACACTACCTGGATCCCCAAAAGGCGGCCCTGGAGATGGCGCGAGTGCTGAAGCCGATGGGTCGAGCGGTCATCCTGCTGCCCAACAGCCACGACATCCTGACTTTCTATCAGATACTGGTGCACGGGAAAGGTCCTGACGATTTGCAGGACTTCGAACGGTTCGCTTCTCGCATGGAATGGAGCGATTTCCTGAGCCAGAACGGGTTCGAGATCCTGGAAACCCACAAGTTCGATCGAGAATTGTCACGAAAGCCCTTCCGCCTTTTCAACTTCGCGTACAACGCGCTGATGAACTATATCCCGCTGAATCTATCGAGGGTCTTCGTTTTCGTTTGCGGCAAGAAGACTCCAACCTCCGCATGAAGATAGGCCTCCTGCACATCTTCAATCCTGAGGATGTGACCTATCATCATCCGCTGGCCTTCGCCCACCTCATCTCCTACCTCAAGGCCCATCTGGGGGGAACCGTCGAAACACGGTGG
>JAQUNT010000211.1 GCA_028717525.1 Elusimicrobiota bacterium | reverse complement strand
GACCTTCCTGGACACGATCCAAGCCCAGACCCACGTCAACTTCATCGTCACCGAAGGCCTGGAGGCCAAGCGCGTGACCGCCTTCCTGCAGAACGTCTCCGTGCGCGAGGCCCTGCAGGTGCTCCTCGAGATCAAGGGGCTCACCTACCAGCAGATCGGCAAGAGCAACACCTACGTCGTGGCGCCGCGCTTCAAGACCGTGGAGAACCTCATCACCCGCATCTACACCCTCAACTACATCCCGCTGATCCCGCTGGGTGGGATGTCCAACGACGTGGCGGCCATCACGCCCCAGTCCAACACCACCAACGTGGGGGGCCAGAGCCCCGGCGGCGGCGGCGGCGCGGCCACGGCCCCCAGCCAATCGGGAGGAGGAGGAGGAGGAAGCACGGAAGGGGTGCCCATCATCTCGGTGCTCAAGAGTGTCCTGAGCCGGAACGGGCAGGTGGCCCTGGAGCCGCGGACCAACTCCTTGGTGGTCACCGACATCCCGGAGGTGTTCCCCCAGGTGGAGCAGATCGTCGCGGAATTGGACCGCAAGGCTCCCCAGGTCATGATCGAAGCCCAGATCGTGGAGATCGACTCCACTCGAACCCGCGACATCGGCTTCGAGTGGGGCGGGGCCAACGGGCAATTGGCGCAGTTCACGGGCGGCCAGCGCGATACCACGTTCCCGCTGAACCTCGGCGGGAATCTCTCCAATACGCATTTCTTCGACCCGTTCATCCCGGGCATCTCGAACCTGACCACCTCCATAGGCGGCAGCGGCGCGACGGGCAGCAGCAGCACCGGCGGCGGCAGCAGCAGCGGCGCCTCTACCTCTTCGAACGTCCAGACCCGCGTGGTCGGCAACATCAAGTCTTCCTTGCTGGACCTGACCTCCCTGCAGATCACCCTGCGGGCCCTGGTCGCCCGCTCCGAGGCGCGCTTCCTGGGCAAGCCCAAGATCCTGACCCTCAACAACAAGCCCGCCATCATGCAGATCGCCACGGAACAGGCGGTGGGGCGTCAGATCAACAACTCCAGCGGCGGCTCTCTGACGACGCAGACCGCCAGCGCCGAGCGCTACACGACCGGCCTGATCATGAAGGTCACGCCCCAGATCAACAAGGAAGGCTACATCACCATGCTGATCCAGCCCAGCTTCACGGACGTGCAGGTCTCGCCCATCTCCACGCAGGCCCAGCCGGTCTACGACCCGGTCACCCGGGGGGCCTCGACCTTGGTGCGCGTGCGCAACGGTCAGACCTTGGTCATCGGCGGTCTCCTGCAGTCGACCGAGACCAACGTCGTGCGCAAGGTGCCCCTGCTGGGCTACATCCCGCTCCTCGGCTGGTTCTTCACCAGCTCGGAGAGCCTGCGCAAGAACACCGACCTGGTGGTCTTCCTGACGCCGACCATCGTGAGCGACTAGCATCGGCTCGTGGGCTTGACAATCGCTTCTAGTACGCTATACTTGCTGTGGGCCGAGAGCCCCTGATGTGAACCATGCCTGAGAAGCAGGAACTCCCTGACGTCCTCGTCAGCAGCGGCGTCATCACCCCGGACCAGAAGGACAAGGCCGCCCGGGTGGCGGCCACCTCGAAGTGCACCTTCGGCGAGGCCGCCGTCAAGCTGGGCTTTGCCACGGACGAGACCATCGCCATCGCCATCTCCAAGCAGCTCGGCGTGCCCTACGCCTCCCGGGAGAACAAGATCCTCAAGGTCGAGAAAGGCCAGAACCTCGAGCGCATCATCTCCGAGTCCTACGCCCGCGACCACAGCGTCCTGCCCTTGTTCCTCGACGAGGGGGTCCTGGCCGTCGCCATGACCAACCCCGACGACATGATGCTGCTCGACAACCTCAAGCTGCTCACGTCGGGGCTGGAGATCCAGTCCTTCGTGGCCACGCGCGCGCAGATCCTCAAGGCCATCGACGAGTTCTACACTGGCGGCGGCGCGCAGATGATCGAGAAGTCCTTGGCCTCCGCCACCGCGGGCGATGACGTGCAGGAGGTGGAGACCAGCAGCGAGACCCGGGTCGACCTCGACCAGATGGTGCGCGGCGCCGAGGGCGCCCAGATCGTCTCCCTGGTCAACGCCATCCTCAAGCAGGGCATCTCCGAGAGGGCCTCGGATATCCACATCGAGAGCTACGACGAGCGGGTGATGCTGCGCTTCCGCATCGACGGCGTCCTCTACGAGCGCATGGCGCCCCTGAAGAAGGATTTCAACGCCGTGATCTCCCGCATCAAGATCCTCTCCAAGCTCGACATCGCGGAGCGCCGCCTGCCCCAGGACGGCACCTTCTCCATCAAGGTGCAGAACCGCAACATCGACCTGCGCGTCTCCATCTGCCCGACCGTGTTCGGCGAGAAGGTCGTCATGCGCGTCCTGGACAAGGGCGCGGTGGAGCTCAACATCGACAAGATCGGCTTCGAGCCCCGCCAGAAGGAGGACTTCCTGGTCGGGGCCAACCGCCCCCACGGGTTGCTCTTCCTGACCGGACCCACCGGCTCCGGCAAGACCACCACGCTTTATTCGGTGCTCAACACGATCAAGACTCCCGAGCTCAACTTCATGACCATCGAGGATCCCGTCGAGATCAAGATGGCGGGGCTCAACCAGGTGCAGGTGCGGGCCACCATCGGGCTGACCTTCGCGGCGGCCCTGCGCTCCTTCCTGCGCCAGGACCCGGATGTGATCCTGGTCGGCGAGGTGCGCGACCAGGAGACGGCCCAGACCTGCCTGCGCGCGGCGCTGACCGGCCATCTGGTGCTCTCCACCCTGCACACCAACGACGCCCTCTCCGCGGTCGTGCGCCTCATCGACCTCGGCATCGAGCCGTTCCTGCTCTCCAGCAGCCTCTGCTGCGTGGCCGCGCAGCGCCTGGTGCGCAGGCTCTGCCCCCACTGCAAGAAGGCCTTCCTGCCGGACACCAAGGACGTGGAGATGTGCATCCGGGAGTCCCTGCTGGACCCGGCTCCCGACCCGGCCAAGATCACCTTCTACGAGGCCCGGGGCTGCGACAAGTGCGCACGCACCGGCTATTCCGGCCGCACCGCCATCTACGAGGTCTACCTGATCGTGCCCGAGATGCGCGAGATCATCTACAAGTACGGCGGCGACTTGGCTCGGCTCAGGGACGCGGCCCAGAGGGCGGGCATGTGGACCCTGCGCGCCAGCGGCTGGCGGAAGGTCATCTCGGGCCAGACCTCCCTGGAGGAGATCCTGGGGGTCACCCTGGAGGACGAATAGGGCCTGGCCCCGGCTTCCCCTCGCGCGCCCGCGACTATAAGAATTCACATCGCGCGCATTGACAAAGTTTGCCGACCCTGTTAAACTCCTAGGGGTATGGGTCGCTTCAATTATACCGTTCAGGACGGCAAAGGCGAGACGACTTCCGGCAACCTGGAGGCCGGCGACGAGAACGAGGCCATAGCCGCCCTCCAAGGCAAGGGCTTCTTCATCCTCTCCATCGCCGCGGAGCGCACCGCCCATGCTGCTTCGGGCAAGCCGACAGCCGGCGGCAGGGTCGCGGCGCGGGACCTCATCTTCTTCGCCGAGCAGTTGGCCACGCTCCTCAACGGCGGCGTACCCCTGGTGCGCGCCCTCTCGCTGCTGGGCGAGCACGCCCAGTCCAAGAACCTCCACCTGGCCTTGGCCCAGGTCACCAAGGACGTGGCCGGGGGCATGGCCTTGTACAAGGCGTTGGAGCGCCATCCCAACTCGTTCGACCACCTCTGGGTCTCCTTGGTCCAGGCCGGCGAGATGGGCGGCCAGCTTCCCAAGGTGCTCAAGCAGATCGCGAACTATACCGGAGCCCAGGACGAGCTGAAGGGGAAGATCATCACGGCCATGGCCTACCCGGGCGTGCTGTGCTGCATCTCCCTGGGCGTGCTGGCCTTCTTCATCATCAAGATCGTCCCGGTCTTCGCGGACATCTTCAAGCAGTTCGGGCTCAAGCTGCCGCCCCTGACCATGGTCATCCTGCTGGTCTCGAACGTCCTCGTCAACCACCTGGCCTCCCTCACAGTCGTCCTGGTGGTCCTTTGGTTCATTTGGAGCGCCTACGTCTCGACCGAGCCCGGCCAGGTCACCAAGTGGAACATGCTCTTCAGCGTGCCCTTCTTCGGCGCCTTCCTCAAGAACATGATGGTGGAGCGTCTGCTGACCACGCTCTCGACCCTGATCGAGAGCGGCGTGAGCATCCTCAACGCCATCTCGGTCCTGGAGGGGGTCTTCGGGAGCAACATCATCTTCCAGCGCCTGCTGCGCTCGGTCAAGAACGATGTGGCCAGCGGCAAGTCCATCTCCGCCGCCTTCCGCCGGACCGGGATCCTGCCGCCCCTGGTGACCGAGATGATGTTCATGGGCGAGGAGTCCGGCAAGCTCCCGGACATGCTGGTGACCCTGTCGGCCTTCTATCGCGAGCAGATCGACCAGTTCACCCGGCGCTTCACCGCGATCATCGACCCCATCCTGGTGGTGGGCATCGGCGGAGTCGTCGGCGTCATCGTCCTCGCGATCTTCCTGCCCATCTTCAAGCTGTCCACCATGGGCGGGGGGGGCGGCAAATGAAGGGGGTGCGCGTCATGTCCCGCAGCAGCAGAGGCTTCACGCTCGTGGAGCTCATCGTCGTATGCGTCATCATCGGCATCCTGTCGGCCGTGGCCATACCGAAGTACCTCAAGAGCGTGGAGAACAGCAGGGCGGACGCGGGCATGGCCCAACTGAAGATGGTCGGAGCGGCCGCGCGCATGTTCGCTTTGGACCACAGCGGGACCTACATCAGCGGAGGGGCGCTCAGCGACAGCTGCAACAGCGGGACCTGCAGCTGCGACACGACCTGCACCTGGACCGCGTGCGACTTGGTCCGATGCAAGTACCTGCCGGCCAACAACTACAACTCCATGCCCTACCAGATCGCCGCCGCGGGGAACGCCACCAACCCCTCGACCTGCCCGCTGGGCTTGTCCGGGAGCGCCTTGGTGGCCTGCATCAAGCGCCGGTCGGGAGCCTCTACCCCGTACAGCGGCTGGGGCTATACGATGGACGTCAACGGCGTCGTCACTTGCTACCCGAGCGGCACGACGGCCTGCTCGGGCGCGACGGATCCCCCGATGCCGCTCCAGTAGGCCCGCGTCGGGACGACGAGGACGGAGGTTGTATGAAGCGGCGGCCGGGCTACACCCTCGTCGAAGTGGTCGTGGC
>JAQUNT010000210.1 GCA_028717525.1 Elusimicrobiota bacterium | reverse complement strand
GAGGACCGTGCCGTCCGGCAGGAGCTTGCGCACGAGGCTGTGGTAGGGATAGGGGGCGCGGGCCTGCCGGCCGAGCCAGCGCGCGGCCGGCCCGTAGAGCAGGAAGTAGTCCGAGGAGAGCATGGGTATGTCCGCGCCGGCCAGGCGCGCGAAGACCCTCTGATGGACCTCGCGGTAGTCCCGCCCGGCGCGGCAGTCGTCGGCCCCGGCCGCGGCATAGAGGTAGTCGAGGCGACGCTCGGAGCGGTCTCCGTAGCAGCCTTCGGCCCTCTTCTCGGGCAAGGTGGAGAAGGCGCCGCAGGCGGGGGCCAGGCCGGGCCCGGGCATGAGCGCCTCGGCGAAGCGGCCGCCGTAGCAGGTGAGGAACTCCCCCTTGACGGTCCGGCCCGCGCGGCGGGCCGAGCCCACGGCGTCCGCCAGGTCCTCGAGCTCGATCCAGCGGTCGGCTCCGGTCTTGTCCTGGCCCAGCCACACGCCCTCGGGATAGCCGTGCCCCGTGAAAAGGAGCCTGATGTTCTTCTGCGGTCCATGGTGGAGCGACTTCAGGGCTTCGGCCGCGTCCCGGGTGTCGGGGAAGCTGTCCTTCGCAGAAGAGGGAGCGAACAGGGCGAGGCGGCCGGGAGGCACGCCCTCGGAGACCGCGCGCAGGTTGTCGCGGCCGAAGCCGTCCGAGGCGTCCTGGCCCGGGCCGACCAGGCCGAAGACGAACTCGTCAGGCCCCGGGCGCTGGCAGGCGGGGAGGCGGAAGCCGCCGCGAGGTGGGCGGGAGTCGGTCTTCGCCTGGGCCGCCGGCGCGGCCGAGAGCAGGATGGCGGCGATCAGCCAGATCATGATCGCGGGGGCTAGAAGCTGCCCCGCGCGATGGGCATGCGCCGGCCGACGCCAAAGGCCTTGGACGAGATCTTCAGGCAGGGCGCGGCCTGGCGGCGCTTGTACTCGTTGCGGTCGATGCGCCGGATGACGTCGCGCACCAACTCCGCGGAGAACCCCCGCCGCGCGATCTCCGCCGCGCTGCGGCGCTCCTCGATGTAGGCCGCCACCACCGCGTCGAGGGTCGCGTACTCGGGCAGGTCGTCCTGGTCCTTCTGGTCCGGCTTGAGCTCGGCGGACGGCGGCTTGTCCAGGGTGCTCTGCGGGATGACGGCTTGGTCGCGGTTCATCCAGCGCGCCAGCTCGCAGACCGTGGTCTTGGGGACGTCCGCGATCACGGCCAGGCCGCCGCACATATCCCCGTAGAGAGTGCAGTAGCCCACGGAGAGCTCGGACTTGTTGCCCGTGGAGAGCACGAGGCCGCCCTCCTTGTTGGTCAGGGCCATGAGCAGGCTGCCGCGCACGCGAGCCTGGAGATTCTGCTCCGCCAGCCCCACCTCGCCCTCGCCGAACGGCTTGCCCAGCGCGCGCAGAGTGGTCTCGTAAGTCTCGGTGATCGGCAGGCTCAAGAAGCGGATGCCCAGGTTGCGCGCCAGGGCCTCGGCGTCCGCGCTGGAGCCCGGCGAGGAGTACAAGGACGGCATGGACACCCCGGTCACCGCGCCCGGGCCCAAGGCTTTCACCGCGAGAGCGGCCACCACGGCCGAGTCGATGCCGCCCGAGAGCCCGATGAATGCCTTGCGCATCCCGCACTTGCGCATGTAGTCGCGGATGCCCAGCGCCAGAGCCGCCTCCACTTCGGCGATGTCGACGAGGCCGTAGGGGGCGGCGGCCTTGGGCAGGGCTTCGGTGTCCACTATCACCAGGTCCTCGGCGAAGGACTTGCCGCGCGCCGCGACCCGTCCTCGGCCGTCCAAGACCAGGCTGTGCCCGTCGAAGACCAGCTCGTCGTTGCCCCCCACTTGATTGCAGTACAGCAAAGGCCGGCGCGCGCGGCGGGCGTGCCCGCGCAGAAGCGTCTCGCGCAGGGCGCTCTTGCCGCGCTCGAAAGGGGAGGCGGAGAGGTTGACCAGGAGGTCCGCGCCCGCGCGGACCTGCGCGGCCACCGGGTCGGTCCGGTAGAGGCGCCGGGACTCGCTCGGGGCCCGGCTCCAGGCGTCCTCGCAGATCGTGACGCCGATGCGCAGCCCGCCGAAGCGCACCGGCGTGTTGGCCGAGGCCGGCTCGAAGTAGCGGCGTTCGTCGAAGACGTCGTAGGTCGGCAGGAGGGTCTTGCCGCGCAGCGCCGCGACCTGGCCCCGGTGCAGCAAGGCGGCGGCGTTCAGGATGGGCTTGCCCACGGGGCGCGGGTTGCGCACGGCCGCGCCCACGAGCAGGGCCGTCTCGCCCGCGCCCCGCGCCAGGTCCTTGAGCGCGGCTTCGCCGGAGCGCAGGAAGTCCGGGTCTTCCCACAGGTCGAGGGCCGGGTAGCCGCCCACGGACTGCTCCGGGAAGACCACGAGCGCCGCTCCGGCGGACCGGGCGCGGGCCGCGGCGTCGCGGATCCGGGACAGGTTGCCCGGGATGTCTCCGACCGTGGTGTCGATCTGAGCGAGGGCGACGCGCATGCCGGCCCGCGCCTCAGGGCTGGCGGTCTTTGGCGGCCTTGAGCAAGAGCCCGCCGAAGACCTCTCCGGTCCCGATGAAGTTGTGCTCCAGCGCCTCGCGGACGCTGGCGCCCAGGTCCGGATGCCCCAGGGCGCAGACCTCGGCGACGGCCTCCATGGCCCAGGTCATCAGTTCGGTGGGGTCGAGATGGGTCTCCGCGCCGAGGTGCGCCATCGACTTGACGAGCTC
The DNA here is from genome assembly GCA_028717525.1 of Elusimicrobiota bacterium. Taxonomy (GTDB): domain Bacteria; phylum Elusimicrobiota; class Elusimicrobia; order UBA1565; family UBA9628; genus UBA9628. The sequence goes on along the minus strand of JAQUNT010000210.1, from coordinate 2,501 downwards.
GACCGCGGTCTGCACCAGGTCTTTCTCGATGAGGAGCATCCCCGACATGACGCCCCGGCAGACCCCCGCGACCATCAGGTGCGGGTCCTGGGGCCGCTCCTTGCCGGAGGCCGCCGCGATGACGATCTTGCCGGCGACCGCCGCGGCGGCCTCGGCCGCGGTGTCGGCGGGCATCCCCTTGAGCCGGCTGGTGACGGTCTCTCGGGCCAGCTTCTCGAAGTCGGGCGCGACGGGTTTGGCCATGAAGCGGATTATACAACAAAAGATTTGAGTTATAATGTCTCCCATGCCCGATGACCGTCCCCGCCGCCGGCACCCGCGCTTCCTGATCGACCTGCCCCTGACCCTTTGGGACCACTCCCACGCCCTCCTGGACAGCCACGCCTTGGCGCACGATGTGACCCCGGCGGGCTTCGGCTTCGAGTCGCGCCGGGACCTCGGCAGCAACGCCTGGGTCTACTTCGAGCTGAGGCTCCCGGACGGGGAGAGCGTCTCCGGCAGCGCCCGCCTGGCGTGGCTGCAGCGCGGCGATTGGGGCACCTGGGCCGGCGCCCAGATCACCTCGCTGTCCGCCCGCGACCGGCGCAGGGTGCTGCGCGTCATCCACGGGCCGGGCTTCGATTGGGCGGGCCTGGCCAACCGGGCGGTCACCGCCGGGGTCGTCATCATCTCGGTCGTGGCGGTCCGGATGCTGCTGAGCGGCGACTCCGAGCTCTGGATGGGGTTTCCGCTGCTGGCGGCGGCCTTGGCGGCTGCGTGGCTCTACTTCCTGTCGCGCTGAGCGCCGTGGCGCGCTAGAAGCCGTCGCGGCAGCGGGGGTCCATGGCGTCGAAGAGGAACAGCCTGGGGCCGGCGCTGCGCAGCGCGAAGCCCCAGCGCTCGTCGCCCCACAAAGGCGGGGTGGGAGTGTAAGCGAGGAGGAACGGGTTGTCCTGGCCGCTGGGATCGTAGGCCACGAAGCGCAGCAGGGCCGTCTCCGCCATCAGCTTCTGGGGCATCTCCACGCACCGCGCCACGAGTTTCCCGCCGTCGGCCAGGCGCAGGCAGCGGCGGTAGGACGAGGAGAACTGGGAGGCTTCGACGAAGACGAAGGGGTCCTGTAGGCCCCGAACGGCCAGCCGCGCCCCGAAGTCGATCTTCATCTGGACCTGCTCGGGGCTGGGGTCCTGCGGCGGCGCCCGGCCCGGGTCGTCGTCCAGGGTGGAGCCGAACACGCCGCTCGTGATGTCCGAGAGCGCCGCGGACTTGACCGCGTCGCCCAGCCTGGAATAGGTCCCTTCGTCGACCTCGTTGGCCAGAGACAGGTACCTCGCCTCGGAGCCCCGCAGATTGAAGTCCGCCTTGACCCGGATGCCGATGATGGGCGAGCCCACCACGCTGCGCGGCCCTCTGAGCAGGGCCGCGCGGAGCTTGACGGGCCGGTTCTTCCGGCAGGCGCCGCCGTAGGTGGCCGAGGCCCGAGTCACGGTGAAGAGCTCCGAGCCTCGGCTGCCCACGACCAGGAACCGGGTGCCCAGGCTCAGGGCAGACTTCTGGGCGCCGCGCTGCGCCTTGGGGTCCTTGTCGAAGATGACCCACTGTCCGCCGGTCTCGTAAACCGGATAGATGCCCTTGGCCCCGTAGGCTTCCTGAGCCCGGCCGGGAGCGGAGCAGGCCAGCGCCAGGGCCGCGAGCAGGGCGCGCATGCCCTTTAGGATATCAAAAAAGCCCGGCTCAATGAGTCCAGGAGAGGGAGCGCGGTGCGCGCGGCCCGGGCCGGGCCGGCATCTGGTCCTCGGTCCAGCGCCCCAGGACCGCGCCGCTTCGGGCATCGAAGAGCCAGGCTCCGTCTCCCGGGGTTATCATGGCCACGCGCGCGCCGTCCGCGCTGTATTCCAGGCGCGTGCCGCTGGCGGGATGGACCAGGCCCTCGCGGCGGCGCTCGCCGAAGAGGCGATACCCCCAGACCTCGCCTTCGTGCAGCATGAACCAGACCCCGTCGCTGCGCCACCACCAGCGCTGCGCGTGCCACAGCCAGGTGGGCTGGCCGGGCGCGGTCCAGGCCCACCAGTTCCTTCCGGAGCTCTTGAGCCACAGCCAGCCCCGGTCGCGCTGGAGCCCCCAGGCCCGTCCGTAATGGAAGAGGGCCGCAGGCTGGGCGTGCCAATGCCGGACGGGCCGGCGGCAGGCCGCCGCCTGGCTTGGAGGCCGCGCGGCTTCGACCGCCTCGGCCCGGGCCGGAGCTCCGCTCAGCGGCCTGCCGTCTGGGCCCGTCCGGGGCGCGGCGCGGGCCAGGCCGCTCAGGTCCGGCGCGCGGCCCTGGAACTTGGGAGGCCGGATGGCTCCGAGGCCCAAGGCCTGGGACAGGAGCACGGGGCGCCAGCGCGGCGGCTTGAAGGCCTTGCCCCGGCGCGCCGCCTCGACCAAGAGCCGGGCCTGGGCCCCGCGGCCGGGCTTGAGCCCGCGCGCCGCCGGGGCATGGAGACCGGACCCGGCGCGGGCGGCGCGGCCCGGCCGGGCGG
>JAQUNT010000209.1 GCA_028717525.1 Elusimicrobiota bacterium | reverse complement strand
GGGGAGAAGGAGAGGGCCGCGGGCGAGACGACTGTCGGCAGGGAACCGCTGACGGATCCGGCCTGGACCGGCAAGAAGGTGTCTCCGTCGTGCAGCACCTGCGGTGCGAGCTTCACGACCAAGGTCCCGCCTGTGAGATCTGCGTTGCCTGTGACCGTGAGGGTGTTGCCCAAGCCAGAAGGCTGGGTCATGGACAGGGTCCCGGCGCCGACGTAGCTGGCTACGGTCTGGTTGAAGCCGGCCATGTCGAAGGTCCCGCCGGAGTTCACTGTGAGCGCGCCCGGGCCGACGGCATTGTCGGACCCAAGCTGCAGGGCGCCCCCATTGACGGTGGTGCCGCCCGTGTAGGTGTTGGCCCCGGACAGGACGATGGTCCCGCCTCCCGAGGTGTCGACGATGTTCAAGCCGCCGGCGCCGCTGAATACGCCGGAGAAGGTGGATTTGCGGCTATAGGCGTCGAGCGTGCCGCCCAGGGCGCCCAGGGTCACGCTGTTGGACACGCTCAGCGCGGCGCCGGCCTGCAATGTCCCGCCGTTGAGGGTCAGGGTCCCGGTGCCCAAAGCCGAGGCGTTGTTGACGCTGAGGACCCCGGAGTTGCTGACCGTGGTCCCGCCCGTGTAGGTGTTGACCCCGGTCAGGGCCAGCGTGCCGCTGCTGGCCAGGACCAGGGAGCCCGCCCCGCCGATGACCCCGGAGATGGTGGTGGTGTTGCCCCCGATGTCGAAGGTCCCGGCGGCATTGAGGGTGACGCTGCTGGCGATGATGAGCCCGACGCGGTCCTGCAGCGTGGCGGCCCCGTCGAAGATCAGCTGGCCCGAGCCCAGGGCGGAGACGCTGCTCGCGTTGACCGTCCCGGCCGCGAGCACCGTGCCGCCGCTGTAGGAGTTGGAGTTCTGCAGGAGCAGGGTGCCGCTGCCGAGCTTGGTCAGGACCCCGCCGCCGCCCACGACCCCGGTGAGCCCGACGTTGTTGGCTCCGGTGTCGATGGTCCCGTTGCCGGAGAGGTTGACGCTCCGGTTGGATGAGGCGGCGGCCGTGTACTGCAGGGTGCCGCCGTTGAAGGTGAGGGCTCCGGAGGGGCCTCCCAGGTTGCCGTCGCCGGCCACGCTCAAGGTCCCGGCGTTGAGCGTGGTCCCGCCGGTGAAAGTGTTGGCTCCGGAGAGGGTAAGAGTGCCGTTGCCGGCCTTGGTCAGGCCGCCCGTCCCGCCGAACACTCCGGAAAAGGTCGAATCGAAGCCGTTGCTGTCGATGGTCCCGCCGCCGGCGTTGAGGGTGACGCCCTGCGTCACCAAGACGCCGGCCGCGGTCTGCAGCGCGCTGCCGTTGAAGGTGATGCCGCCGCTGCCCAAAGCCATGTTGTTGTTGATGTTCAGCGTGCCCGCGTTGATCACGGTCCCGCCGGCGTAGGTGTTAGCCCCGGTGAGGCTCAGGGTCCCGGCCCCGATCTTGGTCAGGGAGCCGGCTCCGCTGACAACGCCCGAGAGCGTGGAATCGAAGCCGTTGCTGTCGAAGGTCCCGCCGCCAGCGTTGAGGGTGATGCCGCGCGCCGAGCTCAGGCCGGCCGCGGCCTGCAGGGTCCCGCCGTTGAAGACGACTCCCCCGGCCCCGGCGCCCAGGGCCCCGTCCGCGTTGATGTTGAGCGTCCCGGCGGAGACCGTGGTCCCGCCCGCGTAGGTGTTGGCCCCGCTCAAAGACAGAGCCCCGGCGCCGGTCTTGGTCAAGGAGCCGGCGCCGCTGATGCTGGAGCTGATGCTCCAGACCTGCGGGGCGCTGTCGTTGTTGAAGGTGACCGCTCCGGCCAAGGGGATGGAGCGCAGGGTGATGGCCACGGCCGAGGTGGCCGCGGTGACGTCGAGCGTGGTGTTCGCGTTGACGGCCGGAAGGTCGCTGCCCAAAGAGATCGCGCCGCCGCCGCCCGCGGTCCAGGACAGGGTATTGGCTCCGCCGGCCGCGTTGGAATCGGTGACCGCCTGGCGGAGGCTGCCGGCGCCCGAATCGGAGGTGTCAGAGACGTCGAAGGTGGCGGCGGGGCCGGGCTGGGCCAGGAAGGCGAGCAGGCAGAAGGCTATGACTCGGCATCTGAGCATGAATGCCGGTCATTCTACAAAACTGGGAGCCCGCAATGGGCCGCGGGGAGGCCTCTAGGCGCTGGCCAGGGTGGCGAGCACTTCGCGGGCCGGCCGGGGCCGGCCGAAGAGATAGCCCTGCGCCAGCTCGAAGCCGCAGTCGCGCACGCGGCGGAGCTGCTCCGCGGTCTCCACGCCCTCGGCCAGGGGCGCGGCCTTGGCCCTCTTGATGCGCCCCACCACGTCCTGGATGGCGCGCCGGGGGGCGGTGCCGGCCTCGATGCGCCGGATGGCCGTGATGCAGAGCTTGACGATGTGGGGGGAAAGGGTCTCCACCATGCCCATGTTGAGGTAGCCGCAGCCGGCGTCGTCGAGGGCCACGCGCGCGCCGCGGCGGCGCAGCGAGTGGGCGGCCGCGGCCAGGCGGCGGGGGAAGCGGATGGGCAGGTGCTCCGTGAGCTCGAAGACGCGCCGGCGCAGGTCGCGGGGACTGCGCACCAGGCGCTTCAGGGCCGGGGCGTGGAAGAGGTCCGGCCCCAGGTTGACCGAGAGCCAGTAAGGGTCGCGCAGGCCGGCGGCCTGCTTCCAGGCGCCGGCGACGCAGGCCAGTTCCAGCGCGTGGTGCAGGCCGTGGTAGGCCGCGGCCGCGAAGAGCTTGTCGGCACGCTCCACCGGGCCGTCGGCCGGGCCGCGGACCAAGGCCTCGAAGCCGACGGGCTTGAGGTCATGGAGGCTCACGATAGGCTGCAGGTGGATATCAAGCAGACCCCGGCTGAGGATGTCCCGGAACTCGGCGCGGGAGACGCCGGGGGCGGCCGCCTCGGGGTTGGACTCCAGGATGCGCCCGGCCAGAGCCCGCCAGAGCGGCTCCGGCTGGGTCTGCCCGGAGGGCTCACAGAGCACCCCTAGGCGGAAGTCCACGTGCATGGCCGCGGCGCGGCCGAGCTCCACGTCGAGCATCTCGCGCGCCAGCTCCAGGCCGGTCTCGGTCATGGCCGAGACCTGGTCCTCGACGTCGAAGCCCACGGACCAGGTCTTCATCCGGAAGGGGGCCACCCAGACCCCGAGCTCGGGGTTGAAGGGTCCGCCCAGGGGGGCGTGGCGGCTGAGCACGCGACGGGCCAGGGCGGCGAATCGCCGGGTGATGTCCCGGTGCACCACCGCGCTGATGCGGTGGCCGTGCATGTACTGCATCTCCGCCGGGTCGCTGAAGCGGAACACCAAGGCGTAGGTGGGCTGCGGGCGGCGAGCCGCTCTCTTCATGGCCGGATCCCGGGATGAAGAGTATAGCTTATGCGGGGCCGCACTATGTAGAATCTCTGCGCATGCACGAGCACATGGGCTTCCTGTCCTGTGTCTCCATCCTCTTCCTGGTGATGGACCCGCTGGGCAACCTTCCCGTCATCGCGGGCCTGCTCAAAGGCATCCCCCCGGGCCGGGTGCGGCGCATCATGGTGCGCGAGCACCTCTTCGCTTTGGCCCTGCTGTTCTTCTTCCTGCTCTTCGGGCAGTTCTTCCTCAACCTGCTGGGCATCCAGGACCCGGCCCTGGGCATCTCGGGCGGCATCGTGCTCTTCCTCATCTCGGTGCGCATGATCTTCCCGGCCCAGGGGGAGGGGATGTTCGGGGAGTTGCCCTCGGGCGAGCCCTTCATCGTGCCCCTGGCCACGCCCCTGATCGTGGGGCCCTCGGCCATGACCACGGTGCTCATCCTGGCCTCCAAGAGCGACGTCGGCTTCTGGCGCCTGGCCCCGGCCATGGTCGCGGCCTGGGCCGGCTCTCTGGCCATACTCTTCAACGCCGCGGCCATCAGCAGGCTGCTGGGCGAGCGCGGGGTGACCGCCATCCAGCGCCTGATGGGGATGATCCTGACCACCATCGCGGTGCAGATGCTGCTCACCGGCCTGGCGCAGTTCTTCGGCAAGGCCTGATGAGGATCGCGCGCTTCTGGCTGCAGTCCTTGGCCGTCTTCCTGGCCTGCGGCGCGGTCTGCGCCTGGTTCCAGTTCCAGTCCCCCTACCTGCCCGAGCCGGACTGCTACTTCCACATCAAGCTCGCCTCCCTGATGCGCCAGCACGGGCTATTCACACAGGGCTTCCCCTGGGCGCTGCTCAGCATCTGGCGGGACGGCTACAGCGACGGCAGCCTGCTCTACCATCTCCTGCTGGTGCCGTTCACCTTCGGGGACCTGGCTTTGGGCGCCAAGGTCGCGGGGGTGCTCTTCTCGGCGCTGGCCCTGACCAGCTTCTTCATGATCCTCACGCTCAACCGCGTGCCCTACCGGATCTACTGGTTCTGGCTGCTCCTGGCTGGCGGGGGCTTCTTCTGGTGGCGCCTGCTCGACGTGCGCCCCCAGGTGCTGTCCATCACCTTGCTGCTGTGGAGCCTGCATTTCCTGCTCAACGGCCGCACCCGGCCTTTCGCCCTGTTGTGCTTCCTCTATCCGTTCTCTTACGTGGGGGCCTTCCTGCCCTTGGTCTTCGCGGCCCTGCGCTGGGTCTATCTGAAGGCGGTGGAGCGGCGCAGCGAGCATGCCATCCTGCTGGCCGGGCTGGGGGCCTACGCCTTGGCCATGCTCCTGCATCCGTACTTCCCGAAGAACCTGGGCTTCTTCTACGTCCAGAACCTGGTGAGCATGTTCTACTCCGTGACGCACCAGGTCGAGCTGTTCCAGGGCAACGAGATCCGGCCCATGGATACGCTGCAACTGCTCTCCGCCCAGGGCCCGCTGATCCTCCACCTGCTGGCCGTGGCTTTCGTGTTCATGCACCGCCGGCCCCCGCTGGCCCAGCGCACCTTGGTGCTCTTTCCGATCACCGCGGCGATGGTGGGCCTGACCTTCGCCTCCAAGCGTTTCATCGAGTACTCCGTTCCGGTGGCCACTTTGTTCTGCGCCTTCGCGGCCGCCGACGTCTTCCCGGGCGGTTCGCCGCGGGCCCTGCTGCCGCCGGGCCGGGCCGCGGCCCGGGCCGTGCTGTCGGTCTGGCTGCTCATGGTGGCGGCGGCCAGCGGCTCGTGGATCCTCAACGTGCGCGGCCAGATGTCCCGCATCCGGCCGCCGCAGTTCGAGCGGCTGGCGCGCACCTTGGCGGCCCGGGCTCCGGCCGGGGAGCTGATCTACACCTGCGATTGGGACGAGACTCCGG
>JAQUNT010000208.1 GCA_028717525.1 Elusimicrobiota bacterium | reverse complement strand
CAGCCTAGAGGGTCGTACTGATACGCATAGGCGCCGGAAGCCGGGTCCTGGGCCGCGTCGAAGACAGCTCTTACCTTGAGGCTCGCGTCATAGTAGGACAGGTAGAAATATCCGGCCTCGCCCCAGCCCGCGCCCCAGGAGTTGCGCACGATGAAGGCGCCGGCGCCGGCCGGGGCGGTGTTGAAGTTGTCCTTGGAGAAGTTGTCGTCCCAGCCCACGATGGTCACGCCATGGTTGGTCCCGGAGCCGCTGTTGTCGTAGTAGGCGCTGTGGGCCGCGTTGTAGGAGGCCGCCGTGACGTACATCGAGATATAGATGCCGCCGTATGTCGTCACGGCCCACTTGACCGTGTCGTTGTCCAACGGGCCGGTGCGCGCGGGCAAGAACAGCATCTCCTTGACCTGCTGGCGGACCGTGAGATTGGAGGGGGAGACGGAGGAAGAGGCATCGTAGGGGTCGTCCGCCTCGGAGACCGGGCCGCTCCTGCGGGCCAGGTAGGCCGCGGACATCGCATAGCTGCCGCCGTCGCAGGGCCCGTTGTCGAAGCCGTGGGTGTTCTTCAGGTTGTTCTCGGAGAAGTCCCAGGCCATGCCCGGCAGGAGCGCGGATTCCAGGGACCCGTAGGTGGCGAAGGTCCAGCATGAGCCGCAGGCGCCCTGGTCGCGGACATCGGTGAGCTTGCCTTGCGTGCGCAGGTCATAGTAAGCGGCGTATCCAGCCCCGGCCCGCGGCGCCAAGGGCGCCGCCCCGCGCAAGTGCGCAAGGTCCACAGGGCTGGGGATGTCGCCCAGCCGGTACGCGCCCAGCGCCGCCGATGGCCTCATGGGTCCCTGCCGGGAGGCGATATAGCGGACGAACTCGGGATTGAGCGGCGCCGAGGAGAGGCGGACGGAAGACGCGCCGGCTCCGAACCCCGGCACCGCGGCCAAGAGCAGGGCGGCCGGAAGGAGGGGGAAGGCGGCTGGAGCGGCTCTCCTCACCAGAATATCCCTATCTTGGCGGTCTTCTTGGCCTTATTGGAGGCCGTGACCACATAGACATAGACGCCGCTGGCCAGCTTGTTGCCGTTCTCATCGCGGCCGTCCCAGAGCCCGACCTTGTAGGCCCGGCCCGGGTCGCTGCCCACGCCGCGGCCTTCCGTCAAGGTGCGCACCAGCTGGCCGGAGAGGGTGTAGACCTCTATCCTGACGTCCTGGGCCTCGGCTGGGATGTCGGCGAAGCGGACTTGGCCGCCTTCGGAGAGCCGGGCCGGGTTGGGGTAGGAGCGCACGCCCTTGAGCTCGTCGGTGTAGGGCACGGCCTCGATCCGGTCGGTGGTGAAGGCCTTCACGCAGGCGCTGGTGTGCGTGTGCGTGGAGCTCTGGTTGAGGTCCTCCCAGGACGAGCCGTCCGGGCTGGCGAAGGTCTGCCCGTCCGCAGCCGTTGCGGCGCTGCTGTAGCCGGCCTGGGGGTACTGCCCGGCGATGGGATAGTCGTAGTCCTGATTGGAGAGCTTGACCACCACGGAGAATCTCTGGTTCTGGGTGACGGCCGTGGGGGCGACGGCGACGGTGTGAAAGCCCGGATAGGCGAAGGTCCCGGTCTTGGTGTCGGCCAAGGTCCCGCTGACCGGGCTGGAGCCGACCCCGGTGTAGAGCCGGGCTTCGTAAGCTGTGCCCGCGTCCGTGGTGTAGAAGGCGACCTGGCTCACGGTCTCCGAGTGGGCCGTGGCGGTGAAGGTGCCGGCCAGCCAGGCTTCCCGGCCGCCGTAACCGTAGGAGGCCACCCAGCCCAGGCTGTCGTACTGGTAGGCATAAGCCCCTGAAGCGGGGTCCTGCGCCGCGTTGAAAGCGATGTTGTTCGTGAGGTTGCTGTCTGCGGCGCTGTTGAACGAATGATAGGACATATAGAAGTAGCCGCTGTCGCCCCAGCCCGTGCCCCAGGAATTGCGGATGATGAAGGCCCCAGGTCCCGGCGGAGGGGTGCTGAAATTGGCCGCGGGATAGGAGTCGTCCCAGCCCACGATGGCCACGGCGTGGTTGACCTCGTTGGCGCTATGCTCGTAGAAGGCCTTGGTGGCCGCGTTGAAGTCGGCGTCCGAAGTGCTGCTGGCGAACCCATCGGTGACATAGATCGTCGTGGCCACCGCGCCGTAATCCGTCACGGCCTGCTTGATCGCGGCGTTATCCGAGGCGTCGCTGCGGTCGGGCAAGAACAGCATCTCCGTGACGTGCTTGCGCACCGTGAGTCCAGAAGGCGAGGACGAAGAGGCCGCGTCGTAGGGGTCGTCCGCCTCGGAGACCGGTCCGTTGCGGCGGGCCAGATAGGCAGCGGACATCTCGTACCATCCGCCGCCGCAGGCGCCGTAGTCGAAGCCCGAAGTGTTCTTGAGGTTGTTCTCGGAGAAGTCCCAGGTCTCGGCGGTCAGCAAGGAGGACTCCAAAGAGCCGAAGGTGGCGAAAGCCCAGCAGGAGCCGCACTGGCCTTGGTCGCGTATCGCGGGGACCTTGCCCAGGCTGCGCAGGTCGTAGGAAGCGGGCGCGGCCCGGGGCGCGGCCCGCGGCCGCAGTCCCGCCGAGGCCTTCAGGTAGGAGAGGTCCAGTGGACCCGGGAAGTAGCCCAGCGCGTGGCCCCCAGGGACGGCGGCCGGCCGGCTGCGCGGGGCCCGCTGGCGCTCCAGGAAGCGCGGGTTGATGGGCGCGGCGCGCAGGAGCAGAGCAGGCTCCGCCGCGCCGGCCCCGGCGGCCAGAGACAGGGTCAGGCCCAGCAGGAGCCCGCAGCGGGCCACGGCCCTACCAGGAGCTCTTGAGCGGGCCGATGGCGGCTTCCACCGCCTCGAGCACCTCGCAGCGCGCCACGGACTCGGCCATGGCGTTGTGGTCCTTGAAGAGCGGCCGGTCCACGTCCAGGTGCTCCACGACCTTGCGCACCGCGGCCTTGCCGGCCCGGGTGCCCTGGCCGGGGTTGAACTCGCGGAAGTCCAGGGCCTGGGCCGCGGCGATGAGCTCGATGCCGAGCACGCCTTGCGCGTTGTCCAGGATCTGCCGGGTCTTGAGCGCCCCGTTCATGCCCATGCTCACGAAGTCCTCCTGGTCCGCCGCGGCCGGGATGGACTGGATGCAGGACGGGGTGCTCAGGATGCGCTGCTCCACGATGAGCGTGTCGGCCGTGTACTGGCTGAGCATGTGTCCGGAGAACATCCCCGCGCCCTTGGTCAGGAAGGCGGGCAGCTTCACGCTCAGGGCCGGGTTGAGCAGGCGGTTGAGGCGCCGCTCCGAGAGCACGCTGACCATGGTCACGGCCGCGCCCACCATGTCCAGGGGCAGGCTGATGGGCGTGCCCTGGAAGTTCGCGCCGGTCAGCACCGTGTTGCTCTCGGGCAGGAAGATGGGGTTGTCGGCCACGCCGTTGAGCTCGATCTCGAGCTGCCGGCGGGTGTGCGCGAACTGGTCGCGCGCCGCGCCGATGACCTGGGGCGAGGAGCGCATGGAATAGGCGTCCTGCACCTTGACCTTGAGCTTGCCCGTGACCAGGTCGGAGCCCGCGACGACCGCGCGGATGTTGGCCGCGCTGGTCACGGCCCCGGCAAAGCCCCGCAGCTCGTGCAGGCGCGTGTCGTAGGGCCGCATGTTGGCCATGAGGGCTTCGAGGCTCATGGCGCAGGCGATCTCGGCCTGCTTGAGCCAGCGCTCCGCGTCGTAGAGGGCCAGGCTGGCGATGCCGGTGATGAGGTTGGATCCGTTGATGGCGGCCAGGCCGTCGCGAGCCTGCAGGCCCGGCACCGGGATGCCGGCCTTGGCCAGCGCATCCTGGGAAGGCATGCGCTCGCCTTTGTAGAAGCACTCGCCCTCGCCCATCAAGGTCAGCGCGGCCTGGCTCATGGGGGAGAGGTCGCCGCAGGCGCCCACGCTGCCCTTCTCGCAGACCACGGGCGTGACCCCGGCGTTGAGCATGGCCGCATAGGTCTGGGTGATCTCCGGCCGACAGCCCGAGTGTCCCTTGGCGTGGACGTTGATGCGCGAGAGCAGGGCCGCGCGGACGTGCTCCACGGGAGCGGGCTTGCCGATGCCGGCCGCGTGGTTGTAGATGAGGTAGCGCTGGAACTGCTTGACCTGCTCGTCGCTGAGGACGACCTCGGAGAACTCCCCGATGCCGGTGTTGACCCCGTACATGATCTCGCGGGCCTGGATCTTCTTCTCCAGCATGCCGCGGCACTTCTTGATGCGCTCCACGGCTTCCGGCGCGAGCTCCACTTTCTCGCCGTGGCGCGCCACGCGCACGACGTCTTCAATGGTGAGGGAACGGCCGTCCAGCTTGATCGCCATGAGAAGCTCCTCCTGATGAAATCGCCCAGGGCGCCGGGCGCCTTGGAGATTTCTACCATTTTCGCCGGCGGTACCGGAAGCTCCGCCGGCACCGGCCGGACGGATTTCCCTACGGCCGGCACCGGCGGTACCGGAAGCTCCGCCAGCACCGGCCGGACGGATTTCCCTACGGCCGGCGGACGCGCCCGGTCCAAGCCCGGCCGGATAGGCGCCCGTTGACACCTCCCGCAGGCCGGGCTATACTCAGCCTGATGGGCATCCTCTTGAGCGTATCGGCGCTGGCCGCCGTCCTAGGCGCGGCTCTGGGCTGGGTCCTGGGCAGACGCGGCGCAGCCCCCGCCGAGCGGCGCGCCGCCGGACTTCAGGCCCAGCTTGACGAACTCGCGGCCCGTCCCCTGGTCTGGGAGGGCCGCGTCGAGCTCTTCGACCTCCTGTGGTTCCCGGAGGTCACCGCCTCGCCAAAGACGCACCGGGTCTCCTCAGTGAAAGCGGGGCTGCCGCACTGCCGCGAATGCGCCGCTCCTCTGTCCTTGGTGGGCGGCGAGTGGGCCTGCGCGGGCTGCCAGGCCCGGCGCCCGGAATCCGTGGCTGACGTCGCGGTCACCGACATGATCGCCAAGGAAGCCCTGCGGCAGTTCCTCCAGCGCCATCCCGACTATCGGGCCGCCTGAGCCTCCCCGCTCCGCGCCGGATCAAGGCGTGGGACCCGGCCCCGACGGGCTATGGGACCCGGAGCGCGCTCCAGCGTTCCATCGGAGACACGTGATCTCCACCACGATGACATTGTTGTAGAATAGCCACAAGTCCCCGTAGCTCAATGGATAGAGCTCCTGCCTCGTAGGCGAATCAGGCCCTATTCGGCGTGACCTTCCCCCCGAAAACTGGTCCAGCTAAAATGTTAGTCTGGACTTCAACGGGGGTAGTACA
>JAQUNT010000207.1 GCA_028717525.1 Elusimicrobiota bacterium | reverse complement strand
CGCGAGGAGGCCCTGGCCGGCCAGATCGCGGAGGTCTGCCGGAGGCTCGACTCCGTGGCCGCGGGAGAGGGCAAGGCCGAGGCCGCTTCGGCCCGGCTCCAGGAGGAGGTCGGCCGGGTCTTCGCCCTGCTCAACACCCCGCCCAAGGCCCGGGAAGAGCTCATCGCCGAGCTGGAGCGCGAGAAGGTCGAGCTGCTCGCGGCGCTCAAGGAGCGCAGCGGACTGCTGTCCCGCTACCAATCCGAGCGCCACGACGCGGAGCAGGCCCTGGGCGCCAGCCTCCTCGACCTCAGCGCCAAGCTCGACGCCGAGCGCGACCGCGGCCGGCAGCAGCAGTCCCGTCTGTCCGAGCTGGAGCTGCAGGCCAAGGCGCAGGCCGACCGCGCCGAGCGGGCGGCCGCGGACCGCGACCAGGTCTGCGCCGCCCTGACCGCGGAGCGCGACAGCCTGGCGCGCTCGCTCGTGGCCGAGACGGAGAAGTTCCGCCAGCAGGTCGACGGCCGCGCCCAGGCCGAGGCCGATTGGACGACCCGCCTCCAGGAACTGCAGAAGCGCCTGGACACTGAGCTGGCGCGGGGCGGAGAGCTCGCGGCCAGCGTCGCCGAGCTGCGCGCGCAGGTCGCCACCCTGAGCGAGCACATGACCAAGGCCCTGCAGGAGAAGGACGCCGTGGTCAGCCGGTTCGGCGGCTGGGGTCCGGAGCGCGAGAAGCTGCTGCAGACCATCCGGGAGAAGGACGAGATGATCTCTTTGATCTCCTCGACCTTCCAGGGGCTCTTGAAGAAGGAATGACGGCCGGCAAAATTGTAGACTCTCCGCCGTGCCCCGCTGGTTCTGGCTGATCCTGGCGCTGACCGCCACTGCCCCGTTCTGGGACCTGGGCCACCCCCTGCTCGAGGTCGACGACGCGCGCTACGCCGAGGTGCCGCGCGAGATGGCGTTGGGGGGGGACTGGGCCACGCCCCGCCTCAACGACCTGGACTACGTCGAGAAGCCGCCCCTTTGGTACTGGCTCTGCGCCGCCTCCTACAAGGCCTTCGGCGTCAGCGAGGCCGCGGCGCGCTTGCCGCTGGCGCTCTACGCCCTGCTGACTTTGCTGGGCACGGCCTGGCTGGGCTCCTGGCTCTACGGCCCGCGCCAGGGCTGGACCGCGGCGGCCTTGCTGGGGACCAGCATCCAGTTCTTCGCCCTGGCCCACTACATAACCCCGGACATGGGGCTCACGGTCTGGCTGCTGTGGTGCACGGCGCTGATGCTGCGCTGCCTGCAGAGGCCCGAGGACGCGGCCTGGGCCGCGCCGGCCGCCTGGGCCTGCGCCGGCCTGGCCTTCCTGAGCAAGGGTCTCGTCGGCCTGGTCTTCCCGCTGGCCTGGGCCGCGGCCCTCTGGCTGCTCTGCGCCGAGTGGCGCCCGCGCCTGCGCGCCCTCCTGCGGCCCAGCGGACCCGCTCTGTTCCTGCTCCTGGTCGCGCCCTGGTTCATCCTGATGGAACGGCGCCACCCGGGGTTCCTGCGCTTCTTCTTCTATGAGCACCACGTCCTGCGCTTCGCCACCCAGAAGTTCGACCGCTACAACCCGTGGTACTTCTTCCTCCTGGTCCTGCCCGCCGGGCTGCTGCCCTGGACCCCGGCCGTGGCCGCGGGTCTGGGGCGGGCCCTGGGCGACTGGCGCCGCGGCGACCCGCGCGCCGCGGCCCTGGCGGCCTGGGCCGTGCTGGTCACGGTCTTCTTCTCCGGCTCGCGCTCCAAGCTCCTGACCTACATCCTGCCGGTCTTCCCGCAGCTGGCTCTGCTCGCGGCGGCCGCGTTCGACGAGAAGCCCCTCTGGGCCAGGCGCCTGGGCTCCGCCCTCGGCGCGCTGCTGCTCCTGGCGGCAGCGGCGGCCCTGCCGGTCTGCCGCCTCGTCCCGGAAGGCGAACTCCCCTTCCCGGAGGCCCCGGCCCTGGCCGCGGCGGCTCTGGCGGTCCTGGGGTCGGCTCTGCTCTGCTGGGGCCGGGACGTCCGGCCGCTGCTGACCGGCTGCGCGGCCGGCCTGCTCGTCGGCGGCCTGGGCCTCCTGGGGATGCGGGCGGCGGTCGAGGACCTGAGCGTCCGCAGCCTGGCCGCCGCCATATCCAGCCGCCGCGGGCCCGCAGACCTCGTCTACGTCTTCAGCACCTATCCGCACGGCCTGCCGTTCTACACCGGCCGCCGGGTCGACCGCATGCTCCAGTGGGAAGGCGAGCTGGGATACGCCTGCCGGGACGAGAAGGTCCGCGCGGAGCGTTTCGGGGACGCCGGGCTCATATCGGCCCTGCCTCTGGCCGACCGCCGGGTCTTCACGGTCTGCCGGCGCCGCGACGCGCGCTTCGTCCTGGGGCTCGTCCCGGCGCGCAAGGTGCGTCAGGCTCGGGCCTTCGGCCGCTGGGCCCTGGTCGAATACTGAGGCCTTACTTGGCCGGGGGCGGCAGAGGGCCCTCGATGCGGACGCGGGTCTTGGCCCGGTCCTTGGCCACGCCGGAGATGCGGTACTTGCCTACGCCCAGCTCGATGCGGAAGAGGTGCGGCTCGAAGATCTCCGCCATGGCCTTCCTGAATTCAGCCGGGTCGCCGCTCGACTCCACCAGATCGGGCAGGGCGCTGGTGTAGGCGCCGGTCTTGGCCTTGTAGGCCTCCTCGATGCGGGCCAGGATCTCGAGCCCCTCTTGGGCCTTCTGCACGGCGAGCAGGTCCGAGGGCAGGGGCTTGTGCAGGTCGTAGTAGATGTTGCCGAAGAAGAGGGCGCAGATGGAGCAGACCGCGGCCAGGAACAAGACGAAGGCCTCAGCGGGGTTCTTGGCGTGGGCCTCGGCCACCAGGGCCCCGGAGAGGATGTCGTGCAGGGTGCGCGATTCGGGATGCACGAAAGCGATGAGGAAGCCCAGGTTGCACAGCGGCATGCTGAGAAAGTAGCCGACGGCCCGCACCAGGCTGCGCGCCAAGCCCAGAGGCGCCCCGTCGCGGCGCACGACCTTGAGCCCCATGAGCCTCTTGCCCACGGTCGCGCCGGTCAGGTTGCCGACGAACTGGTAGGCCAGGAGCAGGCCCGCCCAGAGCGCGCCCATGCGCAGGAAGGTCGCCGGGGACACCGACCCGGGATGCAGCTTGTGCCCGATGACGAAGATGGTGGCGATGAAGCCGCCCAGGAACGGGGCCAAGTCCATCAGGAAGGCGACCAGGCGGTCGCTGATCTTGGCCGGAGCCAGCTCCGGCGCGCCGTCCGCCGCGGGTGCCGCAGTGAAGCCGGACAGAGGAGTGGTCTCAGCCATGGGGAAAGTATAGACTCTGCGCGGGGGGGGAATCAAGCGGCGCGCGGGGGGTCCTCCGTCCCACCCCCCTCTAGGCCGATTGCTGCCGCGGCAGGGGCCACAAGGCCCGGCCAGGAACCTCCGAGGGCGCCTATAATGGTAATCATGGAGACCAAGACCCCCGCGACCACGCGCCTGACCTCGTCCATCCTCTGCGGCGCTCTGCTCCTGGCCTGCCCCGGACCCAGCGCCTACGCCGCCGCCGGGCAGGTCGTCTCCTCGATCAAGGTCGGCGCGCCGGTGAGCGCCCCCGCAGGCGCCGGCTTGCTCAAGACCTCGATCTCCGGCACCCTCGACACCCGGACCTCCGTCCTGACCGGGACCCTCTCCGGGACCGGCCTCTCCGCCCTCGCCGCCCCGGCGGTGAAGGCCGGCCAGATCTCGGCGCTGCCGACCGCCGCGCCCCTCTCAGCCGCCTTCGCGGCTCCCGTCGCCGAGGCCTTCTCCGCGCCAGCCCCGGCCGCGTCCCCCGCGCAGACCGCCCAGAGCGCCTCGGCCGCAGCCCCCGAATCCGGCGCCATGACCCAGGCCGAAGCCATCTCGATCCCGGACGGGCGCCTCGCGGCACCGGCCGTGCGCGTGCGCACCGGCGTCATCGGCACGCTCAAGTCCATCTTCTCCTCACGCAAAGATGCCGGCGAGGTCCCCGCCGTCGCGGCCGAGGCCTCGGCCAGGACCTCCGTCTCCCTGACCCCGGCCGCGCAGGCGTCGGCCGCCGATGAGAAGGCCTCCCTGCCCGCCCCGGCGCCGGCCGAGGAGAAGGGGAAGGGCTGGTTCGGCATGGGCAAGTCCGCGGTCATGTTCATCGCCGCCCTGCTCGTGGGCCAGATCGGAGTCGAGGCCCTGGGCGCCTCCATGCCGGCCCTGGTGCAGAAGACCTTCGGCGATTTCACCGTCGTGGCCCAGCTGGGCATCTTCGCCTCCATCGCGGGCATCATCGGCCGCACCATCGGACCGGTGGCCGTGGAGAAGCTCGGGCTCAAGAAGACCTACCTCGCCGCCACCATCACGCGCCTGGTCTCCATCACGGCGCTCTGCGGCCTGCTGGCCACCGGGCACATGACCTTGCCCCTCATGATGGTCTTCTACTCCATCAACGGCCTGCTCCAGGGCGTGGCCCTGACCGCCGAGACCAGCATCCCGCCGGCCCTGGTCGGGCAGAACCCGGCCGCGCTGGAGCGGTTCTGGACCTGGGAGCAGACCCTCCTGGAGATCATCGGCGTGACCGGCCCCATCGCGACCGGCGCCGTGGTCGCCAGCCTGGGCTTCCTGCCGGCCCTCATCGCCTTCCCGGTCTCCTTCGCGGTGGCCATCGCCATCCTGGCCCTGACCCTGAAGATCCCGCAGAAGGTCGAGGCCATGCGCCTGGCCGACCTGGAGAAGAAGAAAGCGGCAGGCAAGTCCATGACCGCGGGCTCCATCTTCAAGGAGTTCTTCCGCAAGATCGGCAAGGGCGCCCAGGTCGTTTGGAAGGACCCGGTCCTGCGCGCCTCCTTCCTGGGCTTCACGGTCTACATGATGCTCAACCCCTTCCTTTACTCCATGCTGGCCCCGGCCTACGGCATGGCCCTGGTGGGCGCCAACAACCCGGAGCTCGCCGCCGGCATCTACGGCACCATGACCGGGCTCTACAGCCTGGGCGGCCTGCTGGGCGGCCTGCTCATGATGCTGGAGCAGAAGAAGATCAAGAAGCTCAAGGAGGGCAAGGACGGCCAGGCCCCGATCACGGACGCCGAAGAGAACGAGATCCTGCGCAAGTCCATGCTGCGCTGGATGGTCTGGGGCACGGTCGGCCTGGCGGGCATAGCCACCATGGCCTTCCCCCTGCCGGCCTTGGTCACACTCGTGGCTCTGCCCTCGCTCCTGTCGTGGGCCGGAAGCCTGACCGTGCCGGCCCTGGCGCTCATCCCCTTCGGCGTGGCCC
>JAQUNT010000206.1 GCA_028717525.1 Elusimicrobiota bacterium | reverse complement strand
CCAATCGGCCCTGGAGGATTTCAACGCCGCCATCGCCGCGGACCCCAACTTCGCCGAAGCCTTCAACAACCGCGGCGCCCTCTACGCCAACGCCTTCAACGACACGGACAAGGCCCTCAGCGACATCGTTTCGGCGGTGGTCCTCGCGCCGCAGAACGCCGGCTACCAGTTCAACCTGGGCATCATGCGCCTGCGGGCCCGGCACTACCGCAAGGCCCTGGAGGCCCTCGACACCGCCCTGGCTTTGAAAGGGCCCGTGGCCCCCATCATGCAGGCCCGCGCCGAGATCCGCGCCCTGCTCGGGGAACACGCCGCGGCGCTGCGCGACATCCAGATCTCCCTGGAGAAGGACCCGCGCAACCCGGCCATCTACGACAGCTTGGGCCGCATCCGCCTGGCGGCGCACGACTACGAGGCCGCGGTCCGCGACCTCAACCAGGCCCTGCACATCTCCAAGAAGTTCGTCCCGGCGCTGGTGCACCGTGGCCTGGCCTACGGAGCGCTGGGCACGCTCAAGGACGCGTTCGACGACTTCGACCGCGCGGCGGACCTGGACCCGAGGGACAAGGAAGCCTGGACCGGCCTGTGCACGGTCAAGCGGCTGCGCGGGGACAACGCGAGAGCTGTGAAGGACTGCACCCGCGCCCTGGGGCTGGAGCAGAGCTACGGGCCCGCATTCCTGCAAAGAGGGCTCGCCCACCTCCACCTGAAGGACGCCGACCGAGCCATCTCGGACCTCAACAGCGCCTACCAACTCGGCGTGCGCCGCGCCGAGGGCCTGCTGGCGATGTCCTACGCCGACGCCCTGGCCGGACAATACCGGGAAGCCCACCGGACCTACCTCGCCGCCATGTCCCTCGATCCCAACGCCCGGACCTTCCAGTCCGGCTTCGGGGCCCCCCGCGGCGACAGCGACGACTACTTCGCCGCGATCTCCGACATCGACGCCCTCTCCGCGTCGGACGCCGTCGACCCTTACATCTTCGTCGTACGCGGCGACGCCCTGCACAACGCGGGGCATTACGACAAGGCCATCGTGGAGTTCACCAAGGCCATGGAGCTCGACGCCAACGTCCCGGAGGCCTACATCGGGCGCGGCAACTGCCTCTTCGCCCAGGAATCCTATGACGCGGCGCAGCAGGACTTCCTGCGCGCCATCGAGCTCGACCCGAAGGACCCCAGCGCGCGCCTGCGCCTGGCCACCCTGCTGACGGTGCGACGCAGTTACAAGCCGGCGCTGGCGGCGATCACGGCCGCGCTCAAGATCGACCCCAAGAACTCCGAGGCTTTCCTGCGCGCGGGCAACGTCTACTACTTCCAGGGCGCCTACCAGAAGGCCCTGGAGAACTACGAGGTGGCCGCCAAGCAGGACCCGAGCTCGGCCGCGGCCTACAACGGCGTCGGCATGGGGTTTTTCGCCCTGCACAAGCATCCCGAGGCCCTCGAGAACTTCAGCCGGGCCGTGGCCCTGGGCCCCACCTGCGACCGCTACTACCGCAACCGCGCCTCGACCTACTCCAACCTCAAGCAGTTCCGCAACGCCGCCGCGGAGTTCCGCAGCGCCAGCCTCGTCAACACGGACCCCGGGATGGTGGAGGAGTACCAGAGGCTCATCAAAGAGGCCGAGGGCCAGGTCAGCGGCAGCGGCGCGTGACCGCCCTCCAGCGCCCGCCCAGCCATTTGCTAATATAGGCGCGTGGACATCGCGGCTCTCTTCGCCCGGCGGGAGCCGGTCTTCTCCTTCGAGTTCTTCCTGCCCAAGGCCCCGGAGGAGACGGACGCCTTCCTGGCCAAGGTGCTGTCCCTAAAGGCCCTGGGTCCCGCCTTCGTCACCCTGACCTACGGGGCCGGCGGCTCGGCGCGGGAGCGCACCATCGACACGGTCGGCCGCATGCAGCGCGAGTTGGGCATCGAGACCGTCTGCCACCTGACCGGCATCACCCATACCCGGGCCGAGATGTTCCGCAACCTCGAGCGCATCGAGGCGGCGGGCATCCGGTACATCATGGCCCTGCGCGGCGACCCGCCCCAGGAATGGGACGGAGCCCTGCCCGGGGACTTCCCGCACGCGGTGGACCTGGTGCGCTTCATCCGCCAGGCCGGAGGCTTCCGCATGGCCGTAGCCGGCTACCCGGAGGCCCACCCCGAAGCGGCCAGCCCGGGCGAGGACCTCCGCCATCTCGCGGCCAAGGTACGCGCCGGCGCGGACTGGGTGGTCACGCAGCTCTTCTTCGACAACCGGCACTACTTCGATTTCGTGGCCGCGGCACGCCTCGCCGGCATCACGGTCCCCATCGTCCCCGGGCTCATGCCCGTGACCAGCTACTCGCAGCTGCGGCGCTTCACCACCCTCTGCGGGGTCGCCATACCGCCTCGGATGGCCGAGGAGCTGGAGGCCATCCAGGGCGACCCCGAGGCCGTGGTCCGCTACGGCATCGAGTGGAGCACGCGCCAGTGCCGCGAGCTCCTCGACCGCGGCGCGCCCGGCGTCCATTTCTACACCCTCAACCGGTCCCACTCCACGACTGAAATCCTGGCCGCCCTGCGGCCCCTGCGGCGGAGCTGAAGCTCAGGGAGCCGCGCCTTCCTTGCGCGCGCGGTCGCCCACCCGCGCCGTTCCGGCCTCGATGACCCGGGCGTAGAGGCCGCGCAGCCGCTGGGCCATGCCGGCGGGGGACTTGACGAGTTCGTTGGCCGGCTTTCCGTAGAAGCGCTCGAACCTGCTGCAGCCGGTATGAGGGTGCGCGGTGACCTCGAGCAGGGCCTGCCCGATGCGCAGCCGCGTGCCTCGCGGCAGGTTCGCCTCGTGAAGGTCAAGATCGACGACCAGATTGTCGCCGGAGAGGTCCTGGCGGCCGGACGCGCCGGAGATGGCGGCGAGGAACCGCGCGTTGATGAGCGAGACCTGCTTCGCGGGGTCCGCACCGGGGTCCAGGCTCCAACGGTCGCCCGCGACCCCGCGCTCCGCGCTCAGTTCCGCCTCGGACAGGGCCCGGCGCTTCCCGCCGGGCAGGCGCACGACGATGCGCTCGAGCCGGCCCTCGCCCTTCGGGCTGCCGCCGGCCAGTTCCAGGAGCCGCCGAGATTCCATCGCACGCGATTATAGGATAAGGCGGAGCGGCCCGGCAAAGGAGTAGAATGGTCCCTGCCATGGAGACGATCGACGCGGTCATCGTGGGCGCCGGGGTCGTGGGCCTCGCCACGGCCGCGCGTCTGGCCCGGTCCGACAACAACGTCGTCGTCCTCGAACGCAACCGGCGCTACGGCCTGGAGACCTCCTCGCGCAATAGCGAGGTCATCCACGCCGGGCTCTACTATCCGCCAGGCAGCCTCAAGTCCCGGTTCTGCGTGGAGGGCCGGCGCCGGCTCTACGAAATCGGCCAGCGGCACGGCGTCTTCTGCCGCCGCACCGGCAAGCTCCTCGTGGCCTGCGCCCCCGAAGAGGTCGCCGAGCTCGAGGGCCTCTGCGCCCAGGGCCGAGCCAACGGCGTCGAAGGCCTGGAGATGGTCGACCGGACCGACATCCCCGGCCTGGCTCCCGGCGTGCGCGCCGTCGCCGGCCTGTGGTCTCCGGAGACGGGCATCGTGGACACCGAGGAGCTCATGCGCCACTTCCTGCTCAAGGCCCAGGACGCCGGCGCCATCTTCCTCTGGAACTCCGAGTTGGCCTCCGTCGAACGCAAGGACGGCGTCTATCACCTCGGCAGCAAAGGCCTGGCCGACCCGATCCCGGCCCGTTGCGTGGTCAACGCGGCGGGCCTGGCCTCGGACCGCGTGGCGGCCTGGGCGGGCCTCGACTGCGGTGCCGCGGGCTGCCGCCTCCACTGGTTCAAGGGCGAGTACTTCAGCCTGCGCCGGGCCCTGCCCATCAGGCCCCTCGTCTACCCCGTGCCCGCGGAGCACGGCCTGGGCATCCACCTCACCGTGGACCGGCAGGGCCGGCACCGCCTCGGCCCCAACGCTTTCGCGGTCGACGCACTGGACTACGACGTGGACAGCGGCCACGCCGGCGCCTTCTTCGCGGCCGCCGCGCGCTACCTGCCGGACCTCAGGCCGGAGGACCTGGCTCCGGGCACCGCCGGCATACGGCCCAAGCTCTCCGCGGACGGCTCCTTCAGGGACTTCTACATCCGCGAGCAGTCCGAGGCCGGCCGTCCCGGCTGGGTGGACCTCGTGGGCATCGACTCGCCGGGCCTGACCTCCAGCCCGGCTATCGCCGACTTCGTAGCCAATTTGCTAGAATGGCGCGCTTGAAGAAAATCGCGCTCCTGATTCCACTTTTCAGTCTCTGCTCCTGCAGCATCAACTCCATCGCCCTGCGCTCGACCGCGGAGCTCATGGACCGGGGCGTGGCGGCCTATTATGAGGAATCCGACCCCCAGCTCGCCCGGGATGCCATGGCCTCCCAGCTCAAGTTCATCGAGGGCCTCCTGCGGAGCGAGCCCTCCAATCCGCGCCTCAACCGCCTGGCCGCGGAAGGCTTCGGGAGCTACGCCTTCCTTTTCGTGGAGGACGCCCAGCCGGACCGCGCCAAGTCCTTCTACCTCAGGGGCCGGGACTACGCCCTCAGGTCCCTCGCCGGCAGGCCGGGCCTGGCAGGCCTGTCCGCCATGCTGCCCGACGCCCTGGAGCAGTCCCTCCGGAACGCGCAGAAGGCCGATGCCCCGCCCTTGTTCTGGGCCGCCTTCTGCTGGTCGGGCTTCATCAACCTCTCCAAGGATTCTCCCGACGCCGTGGCCGAGCTCCCCAAGGCCGTGGCGCTCATGAAGCGCTCCCATGAGCTGGACCCGGACTACAACTTCGCCGGCTCCGACCTCTTCTTCGGCGTGTACTTCGCCTCCCGGCCCAAGCTGCTCGGCGGAAACCCCGAGAAGGCCAAAGAGCACTTCAAGTGGGCCGAGCGCCTGACCGAAGGCAAGTACCTCATGACCTTCGTCCTGGAAGCCAAGACCTTGGCCGTGGCCCTGCAGGACCGCGCGCTCTTCGAGAGCCTCCTGGCCAAGGTCAAAGACGAGCCGGCCGGCCGCCTGCCCGATGCCAGGCTCGCTGACGAGGTGGCCAAGCTCAAGGCCGCCGCCCTCAAGGAGAAGATCGATGACCTGTTCTAGCCTTTTCCTCTCCCTGTCGCTGGCCCTGCCGGGCGCCGCCGCCGGGCCGCCGGCGCAGACGGTCATCATCAAGTTCGCCACCCTGGCGCCCGAAGGCTCCACCTGGATGAAGGTCATGAACGACCTCAACACCGAGCTGCAGG
>JAQUNT010000205.1 GCA_028717525.1 Elusimicrobiota bacterium | reverse complement strand
TGTGATGCACATGGTAGTCCAGTATCTCCGGGATGCGCGTCGGGTAGTCCCTCTCGAAGAGGGCCCGGAAGGCGTCGGTCTTGATGTCCGTGGACTCCAGGATGACCCCGTCGCAGTCGAAGACGAGCGCTTTGACGTTCACCCTAGGCCCGGTCCAGAAAGAACCTCTTGAGGTGCGCGATGGCGCTGCGGCCCATGGCCAGCACCGCCTCGCGGGAACTGCCCGCCCGGTGCGGCGTGCAGATGAGGTGGGGCAGGTTGAGAAGATCCTGGTCCGTGGGAGGCTCCTCGCAGTAGACGTCCAAAGCCGCTCCCGCGATGGCGCCCTTGGTCAGCGCCCACTTGAGGGCGTGGGGGTCCACGATGGGGCCGCGGGCCGTGTTGATGAGGTAGGCGGTCTTCTTCATCCGGCTCAGGACCTTGCGGCCGACCAAGCCGCGCGTGCGCGGGGTCAGGGGCGTGTGCAGGGTCACCAAGTCCGCCTCCTTCCAGATGCGGCCCTTGGTGGCGCCGATGAGCTTGTTCTTGCGGCAGTACGCGCTTTGGTCCAGGATGTCGTTGACCAGGATACGGCAATGGAAAGGCTGCAGAAGGCGCGCCACCTCCTTGCCCACGTGCCCCAGCCCGATGATGCCCACGGTCTTGCCGGTGAGCTCCGATCCGACGGCCTTCTCCCAACACCCGCACTTGAGCTTGTGGCAGGTGGAGACCACGTGCCTCAGCAGGGCCAGCATCATCCCCAAGGTCATCTCCGCCACGGACAGGCGGTTGAGGCCCGGGGTCCAGCCCACCGTCACGTCGTGCCGGGCGAGAGCCGCCAAGTCGAGGTTGTCCAGCCCTACGCCGTATTTCGAGACGATCTTGAGGCGGGGCAGGCGGCAGATGAGCTTCTCGCCGACCGGCTCCAAGCCCACCACGGCGCCGTCGCAGTCCTGCAGCAGACGGGCCAGCTCGGCCTGCGTCGGATGGCTCCAGTGCTCGTTGAACACGCAGTCCGGGAACAGCTTGAGGAGCTCCTTGCGCAGCACGGGGTTCCTGCCGAAGGTTTGGGTCGTGACCGCGATGCGCATCGTCATCGTTATGATATCAAAGAATGTTGCAGTGAGGAGGCACGAAGAACTAAACTACCCGCACCCGCTGGCATCGCATGCTTACCAAAGTGCTGAAGAAATCCCTTAAGCTGCTTTGCGCAATCGCCTACTGGCCCACATGGTTCCTGCATCGCTTCGATGCTCCGTATTTCCTGTACATGAATCTGTTTGACGAGACCTATAACAGAAGAAGACGCATCTATAAGACCTTCCGCGATTTGAAGAGATTGCACCGCAGATATGCGCTGAACAACCTGCTGCTGGAGGATGGAGCGATCTGGGCCGCCAAGGACGGGATCTCCTTCAAGATCGATCCGGATCTGGACCACAACAATGACGGGGCGTTTTCCGATCTATTCCTGAGAGATGTCGATGAGATCCGACCGTTTAAGGAATATTTCCACTCGATTCTGACCAAGGACTCCGTCCTATTGGATATCGGAGCCAATATGGGGCAGTCCAGCCTCCTCATCGCCAAGAGGTTCGCCTGCGAGGTCTTCGCGTTCGAGCCGCATCCGGTGGTCAGCCGGCTCCTCGAAGACAACATCAAGCGCAACGGCCTCGGCAACGTCCATCTGATCAAGAAATGCGTCTCCGACAACGATGCCGGCGCACCGTTCGATGTGGACGCCCCCATCCAATCCAACGCCATCTCATCCCAGGGCCAGCGGCTGCCCAGCTGCACTCTGGATGGCGAGCTGGCGCACCTCAAGAGGCTGGACATCATCAAGTGCGATATCCAAGGCGCCGAGATGCTGATGCTGGCGGGCGCCAAAACACTGATCGACAAGTTCCAGCCGGCGATTCTGCTCGAGATCTGCTACTTGTGCCGGAACTTCGGCTTCAGCAGGGACGACCACTTCTTGAAGCTGAAGGGGATGGGGTACACGCACTACTTGCAGCTGGACGGCGATGCTTTGGCCAAGAAATCCATAGACGATCCCCCCTCCCAGGACGGGGATTTCTTGTTCCTGCCGGCGCTCAAGCCTTGAACCGCTGGATCGCTTCCTGCAGCTCGTCCCACTGCCCGATGTCGAGCCAGGATTTCTCCGAGATCGGATAGACTCCCACGCGCCGCTTCTGCCGCACGCACTTGTGGATGAGGTCGGTGACATGGAAGAAGGTGTGGGCCGGGACCTCCGCCAGGACCGCGGGCTCCAGGACGTACATCCCGGTGTTGACCAGCAGGTCGTATTCCGGCTTCTCGTCTATGGCGCGCAGCCTTCCGCCGGATTTGATGCGGCAGACCCCGTAAGGGATGGCGTAGTGCTTCATGGAGGCGACCATGGTGATGGCATTGCCGTTCTTGCGGTGGAAATCCAGGATATCGCCGTAGTCCGCGTCGATAAGCACGTCGCAGTTGGTCAGGAAGAAGTTGCTTTTGATGCGGCGGCGCAGAAGATGCAGGCTGCCGGCGGTCCCCAGGGGCTTGCGCTCCTCGATGTAGCGGATCCCATAGCCGTGGTCCAGGTCATGGAAGTAGGCCTTGATCAGGCTGGACTTATAGTTGAGGGAGAGATAGAACTGGCGGCAGCCGAAGCCGGAAAAACGCTCCATGATGTGCTGAAGCACGGGCTTGCCGCCCAGAGGCATGAGCGGCTTAGGCAGGATCTGGGTCAGGGGCGCCAGCCGGCTTCCCTCTCCCCCCGCCATGATGACCACGGGCAAGCCCAGCGCCGCGGTCTTGGCTTTCGGAGAGGCGAAGAAATCCGTCCACCAGATGGCGGAAACGACTCGGCCTTGGGAATCCACGATGGGGACGCACTCGAAACTCTTAGCCGCCATCACCGCTTTGACCGCCTCGCGCTCGTGGACCTCCGGGAAGGTCAAGGGATCGGCATTCATCACACGGACGATAGGAGCTGTCATCCGGCCGCTCTTGAGCATCCACCGGCGGATGTCACCGTCGGTGACCGAGCCCAGCAGGCGTCGTCTGCCTCCCGCCACCAGGAGCGTCTTCTCCCCGGCCTGGTCCATCTTGCGCAACGCCTGCTTGACCGTCGTCCGGGGCGGGATGAGAACCTTTTGCAGCCTATCCACGACGCCTCCTCAATGCAGCCACAGCCGCCGCGACCCGCTGGACCTGCGCCTCGGTCAATTCCCGGCTGCAGGGCAGGTTGAGCAGGCGCGCCTCGAACCAGGGCGCTTTTTCGATGCGGTAGGCTTGGCAGCGCCGGTAGGGTCGCTGGCGATGGTTGAGGCGCCAGAGCGGGCGGGTCTGGATGCCTCGGCGGGCGAGGCCCGCCATGACCTCGTCTCGGTCCCGCCCGAACCGGTTCTTCTCGACGATGAGGGAGTAGAACCAATGGTTGGGCGCCGTTCCGGGAGGGACACCCAAGAACCGCACTCCCTCGACTTCCTGCAGCAGCGCGCGATAGAGATCGAAATTGCGTTTCTTGCGGCGCAGAATGGCCGGGAGCATCTCCAGCTGGGCGGTGCCCACCGCGGCCTGCAGATTGGAGAGGCGGAAGTTGTATCCGACCTCGTCGTGCACGTAGCGGATGGGGTCGTCCTTGGCCTGGTTGGCAAGGTAAAGGGCGCGCTCGGCCAAACGGGCGTCGCCCGTGACGATCATCCCGCCGCCGCCGGCAGTGATGATCTTGTTGCCGTTGAAGGAGAACACACCCAGATGGCCGACCGTGCCGGCATGCCGTCCCTTCCAGTGGCCGGCCGTGTGGCGGGAGCCTAGGCTCTCGGTGGCGTCTTCCACCACCTTGAGGCCATGGCGGCGGGCCGCGGCCATGACGGCCTCCATGTCGCACGGGCTGCCGAAGACATGGACCGGGATGACGGCCTTGACGATGCGGCCGCTCCTGCGGTTGCGCAGGCCGGCCCGGGTCCGCACGCATTCCCGCCGGCAGAATTCATCGAGCTTGGCCGCGTCGAGGTTGAGGAACTCGTCGCAATCCATGAAGACCGGCTCCGCGCCCAGGTACCGGGCCGCATTGACCGGGGCGATGAAGGTCACCGCCGGAACGATGACCTCGCTCGCCGGGCCGACCCCGCAGAGGCGCAGGGCTACCTGCAGGCCCGCGGTCCCGTTCGCGCAGGCCACCGCATGCCGAGCGCCGGTGAAGCGGCGCAGGCGATCCTCGAAAAGCCGCACGTAG
Source organism: Elusimicrobiota bacterium (assembly GCA_028717525.1). GTDB lineage: Bacteria > Elusimicrobiota > Elusimicrobia > UBA1565 > UBA9628 > UBA9628. The sequence continues at coordinate 1,052 of JAQUNT010000205.1, read as the reverse complement.
GAGCCTTCGGAGGAGACCCAGCCCGAGTCGATGCAATCCTTGAGGTATTTCCATTCGTTGCCCGAGAAGCTCGGGACGGAAAGCGGGATGGGGCTTGAAATGTTGTTCAATATTTGAACATTATATATGAATACTCAAACTTTGGTCAATAACGATGAACGGTAAGTCTTATTGGCTCGATGGTTCTCCTGAGCCCGCCTGGCGAGAGTGGCTGTCCCGGCTGCCCGCAGCAAAAAGGGATGTCTATCTCGATCCCGCCTATGCCCGCCTTTACATAGAGAGCGGCGGCCGCGCCGCGTGCTACATTTTCACCCAGGCCGAGCATGTCTACCTTTATCCCTTCATAATGCGCCCCGTCCCCGACATTCCCGGCTATTTTGACATCACCACACCCTATGGCTACGGCGGCCCGGTCTCGGATACCGAAGAGCCCGCCTTCTTGCAGGAAGCCCAGCGATGCTTCTATGCGGAGGCATCCCGACGCAAGATCGTAGCCGAAGTCATCAAGTTCCACCCCCTTCTCAACAATCAGGCGCCGCTGCAAGGCATCTTCCCAGGCCGCATCGTCGAGGTATGCCCGACCGTTTTCGTGGACATCGACCAGGATGAGGGACACCGTTGGACGGGCATCTATTCCCACGCGAACCGGAAGAACATCAATAAAGCCAAGCGCAACGATATCTCGGCCAGATTCGACCAACTTGCGGAGTCCTGGCGGGCTTTCCAGTCGCTCTACGAGTTGACCATGATCGACAACCAAGCCAGCGGGTTCTATCGCTTCTCGCCCGAGTATTTCGACAGCATCCGCAAGCACATGTCGGCCCAGTACATCCTGGCCTCCTGCGTGCTCAAAGGCGATATCATCTCATCTTTGCTCGTGCTCCTGGGCACGGATTTCGCGTATTGCCACCTCATCGGCACGAATCGGGAGCTGATGGGCACTGGAGTGAACAACCTCCTGCATCACGAATTGATCCTCTGGTGCAAGGAGAAGGGCTACAAAAAACTCCTCATCGGCGGCGGGCGCACGAACCTCACGGATGACACGCTGC
>JAQUNT010000204.1 GCA_028717525.1 Elusimicrobiota bacterium | reverse complement strand
AAGAACACCCGCTTCATCGGCCGCTCGGTCTACACCAACCGTCCCGTGTGCGGGGCCTACCGGGGCTTCGGCGCCACCCAGGGCTTCTTCGCCTGGGAGAGCCAGATGGACATCATGGCCGAGAAGCTGGGCCTGGACCCCATCGAGTTCCGCCGCAAGAACTACATACGCTCCGGGGAGGGCTCGCCGGTCTTCAAGGCCATGGGCGAGGGCCGCGAGGGCGTGGAGCAGAGGATCGGCTCCTGCGGCATGGACGAGTGCATCGCCAAGGGCCTGGCCGCCATACGCTGGCACGAGAAGAAGAAGCTTTATAAGGACCAGACCGGGGTCAAGCGCCGGGGCCTGGGCTGCGCCTGCATGATGCAGGGTTCGGGCATACCCGAGGTGGACATGGCCGCGGCCTCCATCAAGATGAACGAGGACGGCTCCTTCAACCTGCACATGGGCGCCACGGACCTGGGCACCGGCTCGGACACCGTGCTGGCCCAGATCGCCGCCGAGGTCCTGGGCGTGACGGCCAAGGACATGATCGTGCTCTCATCGGACACGGACCTGACGCCCTTCGACGTGGGCGCCTACGCCTCCTCGACCACCTTCATCTCGGGCAACGCGGTCAAGAAGGCGGCCCTGCACGCGCGCGAGCAGATCCTGAAGGTGGCGGGCAAGATCCTCGACGAGAAGCCCGCGGATGTGGACCTCAAGGGCGGCAAGGCGGTGGGCCGCTCGGGGCGCAGCTGCGCCCTCTCGGAGGTGGCCAACACGGCGCTCTACTACCACGAGCAGCACCAGATCATGGGCGTGGCCTCGCACTACGCCACCAGCTCGCCCCCGCCCTTCGCGGCGCACTTCGCCGAGGTGGAGGTGGACACGGAGACCGGGCAGGTCCGGGTGCTGGACTACGTCTCCACGGTGGACTGCGGCACCGCCATCAACCCCACCCTCGCGGAGGGCCAGAACGACGGCGCGGTCCTCAACGGCATCTCCTACGCCCTGACCGAGGAGATGGAGTTCAGCCCGGCCGGCGCCATGCGCAACGCCTCCTTCCGCGACTACCGCATCTACACCACGAAGGACGCGCCGCCCTTCAAGACCATCCTCGTGCCGACCTACGAGCCGGACGGCCCCTTCGGGGCCAAGTCGGTTTCGGAGATCGGCATCAACGGGCCCCAGCCGGCCATCGCCAACGCCATCTACGACGCCGTGGGGGTGCGCCTGACCCGGCCGCCCTTCACCCCGGAGAAGGTGCTGGCCGCTCTGCGGGAGCGGGCCGGGAAGAAGGTCCTGGCCGGAGTGAAGTAGGCGCATGAGGCATGTCGCGGCCGCGGTCCGGGGCCGGATCGGCTTCCTGACCTTCGCGAACCCGAAGCGGCGCAACGCCCTCTCGGTCCGGCTGCTGACCGAGCTGACCGAGGGGCTGGCCCGCCTGCGCGCGCGGCGCGTGCCCGTGGTGGTGCTCGCCGCCGCGGCGGGCTCCAAGTGCTGGTCCGCGGGCGCGGACCTCTCCGAGATCGAGAAGTCCGGGCACGACCCCCTGGGCTATGAGAGCCCGCTCGAGCGCGCCCTGCGCGCCGTCGAGTCCTACCCCGGCCCGGTCATCGCCATGGTGCGCGGCGGGGTCTGGGGCGGGGCCTGCGACCTGGTCCTGACCTGCGACATGATCGTGGGCGACCCCAGCGCGACCTTCGCCATCACCCCGGTCAAGGTGGGCATCCCCTACAACGCCTCGGGCATCCTGCACTTCATCAACCAGCTGGGGCTCAACCGCGCCAAGGAGATGTTCTTCACGGCCGAGCCCATCGACGCCCGCCGGGCCCTGCTCTTCGGCATCCTCAACCATCTGGCGCCTCCCGAGGAGCTGGAGGAGTACACGCTGGCCCTGGCCCGCAAGGTCGCCCGGCACTCGGCCCTCTCCGTGGCGGTCATCAAGGAGCAGTTCCGCATCCTCTCCGGGGCCCACCCCATCAGCCCGGAGACCTTCGAGCGCGTCGAGGAGCTGCGCCGCAAGGTCCTCGGGAGCCGCGACTACTCCGAGGGCATCCGGGCCTTCCTGGAGAAGCGGCCCGCGCGGTTCCGGGGGAAGTGATGCGGGCGCCAGCCTGGGTCTGGGCGCTGGCCCTCCTGCCCCGCCTGACCCTCTTCGGCTACGTGGCGGCGCAGCCCCTCCGGGCCATGGTCTACGCCGACAGCTTCGAATACCTGGCCCTGGCCGGGAACCTGGCTCGGCACCACCGCTTCGCCACGCGCGCCGGGTCCCTGGATCAGGGCATTCCGTCTCTGGCGGACCCCGCCGTGGTCGACGCCTGGCTGGCCGCCACCGCGGGCCCGCCCTTCGAGGCCAATATGTTCCGCACCCCCGGCTATCCGCTGCTGGTGGCGCCCTGGCATCATCTGTCCGCCTCGCCGCTGTTCCCGGCGGTGGCGATGGCCTTGCTGCAATGCCTGGCCGGGGCCCTGACCGTGGTACTGTGCTGGCATTGGGGGGCTCGGATGGCGGGCCGGCCGGGGCCTGCGGCAGGGGCCGCGGCGCTGGTGGCGTTGGAGCCGGCGGGCATCGTCCATACCCCGCTGCTTCTGACCGACACTCTGCATGTGACCGCCCTGGCCGCGGCGGCCCTGCTCTTCTGGCGGCTGCTCAAGGAGGACCGGCCGGCGTTCGCCGCGCTCAGCGGCCTCGGCTTCAGCGCCGCCATCATGCTGCGCCCCGTCGCCCTGTACCTGCCGGCCCTGCTCGGCGTGTTTCTGTTGCGCCGCAAGAAGTGCCTCGCCGCGTTCCTCTGCGCCGCCTATCTGATCCCGGCGCTCTGGGCCCTGCGCAATCAGCAGGCCGGCGGCCGGCTGATCGTATCCTGCGTGGGCGGCGACCAGCTGGCGCACCTGCCGGGCCTGCCGGCGGCCGGGCCGGCGGAGGGTGCGGCCGCGTCCGGCTACGTCGGCGCGGCCGCCTGCGCCAGGCAGGGGTCTCTGTCGGCGACCGCCCGGGCCGTCTTGGGCGGCATCGCCGCGGAGCCGGTCTTGTACATCAAGTCGTGCGGCCGGAACCTCTTCTATCTTTTCGAAGGCACGAGCCTGAACATGCTTCTGGACATCCTCTATCTGGGCCGGCGTCCCGTCATCGCCGCCGGCATGCAGGGGCCCTTCCAGTTCGCGCGCTCCAATCCGGCCCTGGCTCCCGTCTGGGCGGGGGGCCTGCTGCTGCTGCTGGCGCTCTACGCCGCCTTCGCCAGGGGCTGCTGGAGGCTGCTCCGCGCGGGCCGCTGGCCGGAGGCGGCGTTCCTCGTGGGCTGCGTGGCCTATTTCGCGGCTTTGACCATGATCACCAACGGCAGCGCCCGCTACCGCCTGCCCGCCATCCCGTTCCTGGCCGCCGGAGCCAGCGCGGGCTTCTCCCGCCGGCCGCTCAGCCCGCGCGCAGACAGCCGAGCACGCGGCTGAGCTCCAGGCGCCGCCGGCGGGGCCGCAGCAGCGACCAGGCGTAGCCCCAGCAGGTCTCGAAGAAATTGCGCGGGGACCGGAACATCCAGGTGTACTCCGGGTAGCATCCGTAATAGCAGCCCGGGCAGGCCGCGGCGGCGTCCTTGACGCGGGCGCGGAACTCGGGCTTGCGGAAGAGCTCCGGGAAGCCCGGGTCGGCCACGTCCACCCGCTCCGGGAAGGAGAAGTCGTGGCAGACGGAGAAGCTCCCGTCCGGGCGGACCGCGAAGTAGAGGTTGGGGGAATCGCAGGCCCAGCCGGTCCGCCAGGGCTGGCGCCAGCGGGTCTCGCCGGTGCGGATGAAGGGCTCGGCCTCGCGCAGGTAGCGCCGGGAATTCGCGACGGCCGCCCCGCGTGTTTTCCTGGCCGCCAGGTCCTGGAGCAGGGCGCCGGCCTGGCGGGGGTATTCCTGGCCGGGGTCGTCGCGGCCCTGCTGTTGGCGCAGGACGAAGCCTTCGCCCGAGCCGCAGCCGACATGCACCGGCACGACGGCGATGCTCCAGCCGATGCCCTCCACGAAGCCGACCAGGTCCCGCATGCCGGCGCAGGTGGCCGCAGAGAGGATGGCGTTGACCGCCAGAGGTCCGCGGCGGGGGGGGAACAGATTGTTGATCAGTACGATCTTTTCCAGGATGAGCGGCAGCACCCCCGGCCGGCCGGTCAACTCCTCCTCCACCCGGGGCACGAGGCTGTCGAGCGAGATGGTCAGGCCGTCGAGTCCGGCCGCCACGCAGGGGGCCAGGTTCTCCTCGGTGATGAGCAGGCCGTTGGTCTGCAGCCGCACATGGGGGACGCGGCGCTTGCAGACCTCCACGATGGCGGGCAGGTCCGGCCGCAGGAAGGGCTCGCCCCCGGTCAGGACGAGATTGGTGGTTCCTATCCGGCCGAGATTCTCGGCCACCGCCGCGATGCCCGCGATGGGCAGCTCGGCGAGGCCCTGCAGCCGCTGCGGCACGCAGCAGGGGCGGCAGCGCAGGTTGCAGCGGCCGGTGAGCTGGAACTGCACGTAGAAGGGCGTGCTCCGGAGCAGGAACTTGGAGGCCAGGTCGGCCGCGTCTCTAGCGAGCATCGTCCCGGGGCTCCCGGACGGTCTCGTGGTACTCGTCTTCGGTGTTGATCCCCCAGACGTCCTCCCGGCCGCCGAGCAGATTCCGGGCGGCCAGGATGCCGGTGAGGATCGAATGGTCCATGTTGTTGTACTTGAACATGCCGCCGCGCCCCGCCACCTGCACATTGGCCAGCGACTGCAGGTAGCCGCGGATGATCCTCAGATTGAGGGAGTAGCCCGGGGAGTAGAGCGGGTAGGCCTTGGGCACGCGGGCCACGCAGGAGTCGATGACGCGCGTCGCGGGAGCGATGAGCTCGAGGATGCGCAGCTCCTCCTCGGCGAAGCGGGCCAGGTACGCGTCGCTGCAGCGCCAGAAGGCGTCGCCCTCGTCGCAGAAGTACTCCACCCCCAGGACCGTGGTGCCCGGATCGGGCACCATGCGGCGGCTCCAGTTGCCTACGTTCTGGATGCGTCCGATCTTCACCTCGGGGGAGTGGATGTAGATCCATTGGTCGGCGAAGAGGTCGCGCTGATCCAGCACCGCGGCGACCACCAGGAAGCTGCGGAAGCGCAGCTGCGCCGCCGCGTCGCGGACCTCGGGAGGGGCCTGGCCGTCCAGCATGCCGACGAGGCCGGTGAGGGGGGCCGTGGAGACCAGCCCCGAGCAGGGGATCTCCTCCCCGCCGGCCAGCCGCACGGCCCGGACCTGGCGGCCCTCCAGGCGCAGGCCCGCG
>JAQUNT010000203.1 GCA_028717525.1 Elusimicrobiota bacterium | reverse complement strand
GAGGTCCCGTTGAAGTTGGCGAAGCCGCCGTCCATGGCCGAGGACACGATGCTGACGCCCGGGGCGATGAAGTCCACCTCGGCGCCGCGGCTGGAGAAGGAAGCGATCTGGTCGCTGGAGTCGCTGGCCGAGACCGCGATGGTCTCGGGATAAGCGGCCGGGTAGCCCACCGAGCCGCCGGAGTTGCCGGCCGCGGCCACCACGACCACGCCCATGGCCTTGGCGTAGCGCAGGGCCCGCTGCAGGGCCGGGCTGGGGGAGTCCGAGCCCAGGCTCATGTTGGCCACCTGGATGTGGTTGTTGGCGCACCAGATGATGCCGTCGACGATGCCGGAGATCGAGCCGCTGCCGTCCTCGTCGAGCACGCGCACCGCGTAGAGCCTGGCCTTGGGGGCCACGCCCGCCACGCCCTTGCCGTCCTTGATGCCGGCGATGGTGCCGGCCACGTGCGTGCCATGCCCGTTCTTGTCCTGGTAGTTGGCCTTGAGCTCGCTCTTGGTGAACGCGTCGTAGCCGCCGTCCACCTTGCCCTTGAGGTCCGAGTGCTCGGTGTAGATGCCGGTGTCCACCACGGCCACGCGGACCTTGGCGCCCTGGGTGTAGTCCCAAGCGGCCGGGGCGCGCACGCGCTCCACGCCCCAGGGGATCTCGGGCCGCAGCGCGGCCATGGCCATGCCGGACTGGGAGCTCAGGTTGAGCTTGGGCAAAGTGCGGAAAGCGGCTTCCACGGACGGGAAGGCGGTGCCCTGGAAGGAAGGCATGGCCTCGATCCACTTGGTGGTGAAGTCCTCTTCCACATCGAGGATGTCGCTGGCCGCCGCGTTCGGGATGAGGTTCATGACGTCGCGCTTGGCCGCGGCCGAGGCGCCCTTGCCGAGCTTGTCCGCCACGGAGGCGGGAACCTCGGCCACCAAAGCCACGAACTCATTGGCGGAGTTGCCGTTGGAGGAGATCTTGTAGGAGGCCGTGCCGCCCAGCGCCTGCAGCACCTTCTGGTGAGCGTCGGCCGTGGACTTGGCCTTCATGGTGATGATGACCTTCTTGCTGCCCTCGGCCTGCGCCAAGGTCGGGATGCCGAGCGCGAGGAGAGTAAAGAGCGCGGCGACCGCGATGCTCATGGTCTTCATGGTGCTGTCCCCCTTTCGAGTCCGCGTCACGAACCTGTCCATGCCATAGTTTTAGACCAAAGACCCAGATTCAACATGGGCCCTGGGACCCAGTCGCGACTAGGTCCTTGGACCTATAGGCTGGGTCCTAGGGCCTGCCGCGCCTCTGGGTCTTTGCGGAGGCCGCCGCGTCGGCGGAGGCCACGGCCAGAAACACCAAAAAACCGAGCGCGGGGAGGACGACCTCCCCGCGCTCAGGCCGGGCCGAAGCCCGACGCGGATATCAGCGCGCGACGAGAGCCGCGTCGATCATGCCCGCGCCCTCTTCCGTGGGCTTGAGGCCCACGGACTTGGCGGAGCGCTTCAGCGCCGCGCGCACGCCGTCGAGGCCGCGAGCGCCGCGGGACACGGCCAGGGCCGCCAGGCCGGCCACGTGGGGAGCGGCCATAGAGGTGCCGTCGTAGGAATCGGTGCCGCCGCCAGGCACGGATGACTTGACGTCGACTCCGGGAGCGATGAACTCCACGCGCGGGCCGCGGCTGGAGAACGAGGCGATCTTGTCTCTGGAGTCGCTCGCCGAAACCGCGATGGCGTCCGGGTAGCCCGCGGGATAGCCCACGGAGCCGCCGTTGTTGCCCGCCGCGGCCACGATCGTCACGCCCTTGGAGGCCGCGTACTTCACGGCCAGGCGCATGAAGACCGTGCCGATGGGAGCGCCCAAGCTCATGTTGGCTACCTGCATTTTGTTGTTGGCGCACCAGAGGATGCCCTTGATGATGCTCACCAAGCCGCCCGAGCCGTCGGCGTCCAGGACCTTGACCGCGTAAAGCCGGGCCTGGGGCGCCACTCCCGCCACGCCCTTGCCGTCCAGGGCGCCCGCGATGGTGCCCGAGACGTGGGTGCCGTGGCTGTTGTCGTCCATGCAGGACTTCTTGGCGTCCATGGCGTTGTAGCAGCCCGCGTAGTTGGCCTTCAGGTCGGGATGATTGAAGTCGATGCCGGTGTCCACCACCGCGACGCGCACGCCGGCGCCCTGCGTCTTGGCCCAGGCCGCCGGGGCGTTGACGCGCTGGACGCCCCAGGGCAGCTCTTCCTGCGACAGGCCGGGCGGCAGCGCCGGCGGCGTCCAGGCGGAGCTTCGGAACACGGGGATCGCTTCCTTAATAGCCGCCCAGGAAGGCAGCGGCGCGCTTTGGAAGGAGGCCGGTTCGCCGACGAGCCAGTTGGTGACGAAATCCTCTTCGACCAGCGCCACGGAACGCTGGGCCAGGGCCAAAGACTCGAAGGACTGGATGGTGAAGCGCTGCTCAGGGACCTCGGCCACGACGGCGTCGAGTTCGGGCAGAGCATCGACCGGGGTGGCGCCGAGAGCCTGGAAGGCCTGGCCCCGCGCCGCGACGTCGCTGTCGGGCTTGAAGCCGATGATGTAGCGCTTGACTCCGGAAGAGGCGGCCCAGGCCGAAGCAGCGGGCATGAGGCCCAGACAGAAAACCAGGATCATTCTCGTCATAGCGTCCCTCCGCAAGACCGCCCCATTCTACAATAGAATGGCCCCTCGGGCCCAGACCCGGCTGGGCCTTCGGGCCCGCCCGGCCCTGGGCCGGAAGGCCCAGAAGGCCTTGACGAAATAAACTCCGGGGTCTATACTCATGACGAGGACGCCATGAAGAAGACCTCGGCTAAGAAGAAGACGGTCAAGCGCCCGAAGGCCGGAGGCGGCAAGTCCGGAGAGGACACGCCTCTCGAGTTCGACCGCGGCTGGCAGGAACTAGAAGCCCAGTACGACCGGCAGAGGATGGATTTCACCAGCCTCGCGGCTCAGTTGGGAGTGAACTCCAAGGAGAAGGGCGAGCCGCTCGAGCCTTGAGTCACTCCGGTTCCTCTTCCTCCTTCTTGCGATGCAAGCGCACCGTCGCCTTGCGGATGCGCTGGATGTGCGCGCAGCCGGCGACGACCTCCGCGATGAGCCGCGCGGAAGCCTCGTCCCAATCCCCCCGGTCGTAGCCCTGCAGCAGCCGGTGCAGGTCGATGTGCGCGGCGCGCTTCCATAGGGGCGTCTCCCGGAGCCGGTCCTCGATGGCCTCGTAGAGCTCGGGCGCGTGGGTCCGGGTGGGCACGTGGTAGTCGTCCTTAAAGGAGACGAAGACGTCCCCCTCCGCGCAGGTCAGCCTCTCGACCTGGCACGCCGCGGCCTGCTTGACGATCTCGTCCTCGAGCTGGCGCGCCTGGACCTCGAGGTCGTGCAGCTTCTCGCGCAGGTCCCGCCGCCTGCCGTCCAGGACCGCGTACTCCCGCGCCAGGGCCGACGCCTCGGCCGGGGCCTTCCAGGCCGGGCAGATGCCGCGGTACTCGCACCAGTCGCACAGGGGGCCGCGCCGGGGCGCGAAGACGTGGTCGCGCTTGATGCGCGCCACGAGCGCGGCGATCTCCTCGCGCAGGAGCCGCCGCTGCTGGTCCGTGCGCCGCGAGCGCATGGTCTGCCCGAAGCGCACGAAGTGCCAGACCAGGGCGACCTCGCGCGCGTCGGGCCAGCTCTCCCGCACCGAGATGTCGTAGATGGCGAGCTGCCAGTCCTGGTCCAGCTCGGCCTGGCCGGGCAGGGTGGCGGTGGTCTTGTAGTCGTGGACCTCGTAGGCGCCCGGCCCGGTCCGGGACAGGCGGTCGACCAGGCCCTCGATGCGGACCTCCTCCCCGTCGCAGCTCAGGGGGAAGCCCACCCGCTTCTCCACGGCCAGGGTGGCGTCCTGCCGGAACGGGGCGTAGGCCTGGAAGTAGTTCCGTATGCAGTCGCGGCCCGCGGCCTGATGGTGCTGCGGGCCGTACTCCTTGTGCCGGTTGAGCACGGCGTCCGACCAGCCGGCGGTCCAGGCCTGATCGAAGACGGCCAGCGTCTCGTCCAGCGAGGACTCGCGGCCGTGGATGATTCCGGCATAGAGCCATTCCAGGGCCCGGTGCACGCAGGAACCCAGCAGGGTCTCGGCCGTCTCGACGCGGCGGCGCAGGCCGTCGACGTAGCGGAAGCGGTAGCGTCGCGGGCAATCCTTATAGGTGTCGAGCTTGGAGGGCGAGAACTTGCGCGAGGTATCGGACTCGATGTGCGCGGCCGGCTCGGGCGCGGGCCCCGCGGGGAGCCGCGCGGACGACCCCAGCCCCGGCAGAGGCGGAGTCCCCTCGTCGCCCGGCGGCTGGCCGGCGGGCTTGCGCCGCATTCTAGATGACCTCGAGCAGGGCGAAGTGGAGGTACTCGGTCTCGGGCATGGCCAGAAGCACGGGATGGTCCGCCGCCTGGCCGCGCAAGGCCGCAAGGCGCGCCGGCCGGCGCGCCTTGGCCTGGGCGTAACGGAGCATCCCCACGAAGGCCTCGCGGTCGACATGGTGCGAGCAAGTCGAGGTGGCCAGGAGTCCCCCGGGCGGCAGCGCCTTGAGGGCCAGGCTGTTGAGCTTCGTGTAAGCGCGCAGGGCCTTGGCCAGATGCTTCTTGGAGGGCACCAAGCTGGGAGGGTCGAGTAGGATCAGGTCCGGCCGGAAGGGCTGGCGGCCCGACGCGAAGCTCTCCAGAACCGTCTCGGCGTCGGCTTCGTCGCAGGTCACGAGCTCCGAGACCCCGTTGGCCGCGGCGTTCTCCTTGGCCAGCCTCACCGCCGGGCCGGAGCTGTCCACGGCCAGGACGGCCTTGGCCCCGGACTTGGCCGCGTTGACCGCGAAGGCGCCGGTGTAGCAGTAGAGATCCAGGACCGTGCGGCCGGGGAAGTGCGGCCTCAGGAAGGCCCGGTTCTCGCGCTGGTCGAAGTAATGGCCGGTCTTCTGCCCGGCCCCGATGGGGACCCAGAAGCGCAGCCCCCCCTCCTCGATGGCCACGCGCTCGGGCACCGCCCCGCAGAGCAGCCGGCATTCGCCGGGCAGCCCCTCGAGCTGGCGCTGGCGGTGGTCGTTCTTGAGGAAGATGCCGCGGGGGGCGATGAGCTCCCGCAAGGCCGCCTCGATGAGCGGCAGCCGCGCCTCCATGCCCGCCGAGAAGACCTGTAGGACGATCACGTCGGCGTAGCGGTCCGCGACCAGGCCGGGCAGGCCGTCGGACTCGCCGAAGGCCAGGCGGTAGGAGCTCTCCCCGGGGCAGGCCTTCTGGCGGTAGGCCAGGGCCGCGGCGAAGCGCC
>JAQUNT010000202.1 GCA_028717525.1 Elusimicrobiota bacterium | reverse complement strand
CGCCCGCGGACATCATCCAGATCCACGACGCCATGCCCCTCTCCGAGATCGCCCAGGTCAAGAAAGCCTTCCCGGCCGCCAAGATCATCAAGGCCATGCACGTGCCCAGGTCCGGCGAGCCCTTTGACCTGGGCACTCTGCTCGCTCAGGCAGTCGAGCTGGCCAGCCAGCCCTTCGTCGACGGGCTCCTGCTCGACACCGCCAACCCCGCCCGGGACCAGATCGGCGGCACGGGCCTGACCAACGACTGGGGCGCGGCGCGGGCGATCATCGACCGCGTGCACGAGGCGACGGGCAAGCCGGTGGCCTTGGCCGGCGGCCTCAACCCGCAGAACGCCTCCGCGGCCATGGACGCCACGGGAGCGGACCTGCTCGACGCCAACACCGGCTTCCGCCTGGACCCCGCGGGCTCGGCGGCCAAGGACCCGGCCGCGATCCTCTCCGTGCTTGAGCAGATGAAGGGCAAGGTCTCCCGCTACTTCCACAAGCTCGGCGCTTCCTAGACGGCCAGAAGCCCTCCTTTCGGAGGGCTTCCAGTTCCAGCTATGGCCCGTATGGATTCGCGCGGCTATTGGGCTAGCTTGTTGACACGTCGACAGCCTTCGTCTCCGCCCCCGCAGCGGCCGCGTCGGCCTTGCCCTTCGCGTCGGCGGCCTTGTCCCCCGCCGCTTTCTTCTTGTCCGCAGCCTTGATTCACAAGACGGGTGCCCTACTGAGACGAGTTCCGGACCTGCCTTGCCGATTCAGCCCCCGGAGATGGGCTCCTTCGGGGTGTAGATGGCGGGCGGCAGGAGCTCGGGGTTCTCTTGGCACATGCGGGCCACCGGCGCGCGGGCGGTGACGACCCGCACGTGCTCCCGGTCGTATTCCTCCATCAGCCGCTTGGCGACGGCAAGCACGAGGCCGTCGATACAGCTGAGGGCCTGTTCCGGGTCCAGGGGAGGGTTGCGCCATTGCGCGATGTAGATGGTCTCGATGTCCACGAGATGCAGCCGCTCCAGCTCCAGGGAGCGGATGAGTCCCTTGCGCCGGCGGGACACTAGGTCCACCAGCTCGTCCATGGTTTTGCGGTAGACGCCGACCGAGTCGTCGGAAGCGGCGTCCTCCCTGCAGGTCAGCGCCGCGATGGCCCGGGAGCACTCCGCCATGCAGAAGTTCGGCACATAGAGGTTGGCCCGGCCTCTGTCGGGCATCTTCAGGAGCTGGGTGATGGCGATCCGGGGCTTGGTTGCCTTGGGGAGGAAGAAAGGAACCAGCGCGGAAGCATCTATGAGGTAATGGCGATGGAGGATCATCCGCGTGCCCATGATACAAAGAAAAGCCCTCCTTGGATGGGAAATACCAGCAACCGGAGGGACTCCCTATGAGTCCGCAGATTCTGCGGGAATAGGATTCGAACCCCAACGGGCTCAGACTTCCAGCCGGGAGGTCAGGAAGGCGTAGTAGAAGAGGACCTTGGACGGCCAGTCGCAGAGCAGGCCCGACCAGAAGGCCATGCGCGGGTCGTCCGTGGCGCCGAAGAGCTTGAGCAGGAGCAATGTCCCGACCACTCGGAAGGCCGCCGCGGCCAGGACCGGCCGGCTGCGCGCCACCGGCTCGTCGCTGTAGATGTTCCGGTCCCGCCAGGTCACCCAAAGGAAGATCCCCAAAGCCGCGAGCCAGAAGGTCTCGCATGTGTAGGCCAAGACCTTGGGCGCGGAGAAGCCCAGGCAGAGCTCGGCCAGCAGCCCCGAGCCCAGGAACCACAGGCCCAGCCCGACGAAGATCCAGAGCCACGCCGGGTTGCGGTAGGAAGGCTCCTCCCGGCTGCGCCGGTAGCGGCGCCAAAGCCAGACCGCCGCGCCCGCCAGCAGCAGGTCGTCGATGAGCCACATCGGCCCCAGGGAATGCTCGACCCGGAAGTGTCCGAAGACCGATTTCCAGAGATAGCCCGCGGCCACCAGTGCCGGGATGCCGGCCAAGAGGGCCCTCTGCCCGAGCCCGGGCGGCGCCTCCTCGTCGCGGGGCAGCAGGGCCTGCAGGCAGTGCTGCCACACCACCAAGGTCATGCCCCACTCCAGCGGCCCGCCCAGCACCGCCACCCAGTCCAGCCCGGAAACGGAGAAGCTGTCCTGCATCCGCTTGGTCAGAAGGCCTTCGTAGATGAAGGAGAAGGCGCCGCCCAGCAGGAACACCTGCCCGTCGCTCAGGGGCCGGCGCGCCCCCTGTCCTTCGATGAACAGGTAGAGCCAGAGGTACGGGAAGAGCAAGGTGCCCCACTCGCTGAAGACGGCGACGCCGCGCGAGAGCACCAGGCCGCTCAGGAGCGGGCCTAGGACCAAGGCCGCGGCCAGCCGCAGCAGGGTCCTCTTATTTCGTCCCAGCAAGCGCCACCGCCTCGATCTCCACGGCCGCGCCCTTGGGCAGGGCCGACACCTGCACGGTCGCCCGAGCCGGGCAAGGGGCCGGGAAGTGCTTCGCGTAGACCTCGTTCATGGCCGCGAACTGGCCCAGGTCCGTCATGAAGACCGTGGTCTTGACCACGTCCTTCAGGCCCAGGCCGGCCTGGCCCAGGATGGCGGCCACGTTGCGCAGGCAGAGCTCCGTCTGCTCGGCCACCGTCGCGGGCATGGCCCCGCCCGCCGGGTCCAGGGGCAGCTGCCCCGAGACAAAGACCCAGTCCCCGGCCTTGACGGCCTGGGAGTAGGGCCCGATGGCCTGCGGCGCTGCGGACGTCGCGATGGGGGTCTTCATTTCAGCGCGGCCAGCAGGGCCTTGTTGGTCTTGTGGGTCATGAGCATCTCGTGCATGGCCTTGGTCGCGTCCATCTCTCCCAACGGCGCCAGCTGGCGGCGCAGCTTGTAGACCCCCTCCAGGACGTCGGGGGGAAGGAGCTTCTCCTCCTTGCGGGTGCCCGTGTCGCGCACCTTCAGGGCCGGGAAGATGCGCGCCTCGGCCGCGGAGCGGAAGAGCACCAGCTCCATGTTGCCCGTGCCCTTGAACTCCTGGAAGATGATGTCGTCCATGCGGGAGCCGGTGTCCACCAGGATGGAGGCGATGATGGTCAAGGACCCCCCCTCCTCCAGCTTGCGCGCCGCGCCGAAGAAGCGCCGCGGGATCTCCATGGCCCGCGAGTCCAGGCCGCCGCTCATCGTGCGGTTGCCCACCGCGAACTGGTTGTGCACGCGCGCCAGGCGGGTCAGCGAGTCGAGCAGGATGAGCACGTCGGTGCCCCTGGCCGCCTCGCAGATGGCCGTGCGCATGAGGTTCTCGGCCACCTCCCGGTGACGCTCGTAGGACTGGTCGCTGGAGGAGGCCCAGACCTCGGCCGGCACGCTCCTCTTGAAGTCCGTCACCTCCTCGGGGCGCTCGTCGACCAGAAGGCAGAACTGCTTGACGGTCGGGTCCACCCCGTAGACCGCGTTGGAGATCTGCTTGAGGAAGGTCGTCTTGCCGGCCTTGGGGGGCGAGACGATCAGCCCGCGGGTACCCTTGCCGATGGGGCAGAGCAGGTCCAAGGCGCGCATGGACGGGTCGGTCGAGCCCTTCTCCAGGTTGATCCACTGATAAGGATCGACCGGGGTTTTCTCCATGAAGGCGACCTCTTCGGCGGTGCGCACCGGCTGAGCCGGAGGCCGCGGCGGGTTGGGCTGGCCGCCCCCGTGGGGGTGGCGCTGCTGCTGATGCTGGTGCTGCTGGTGCTGGGGATTGCCCCCGCCGCCGCCGCGCCGCCGGCGGAACCGGAAGTGTCGGCCGCGGCCCCCGTGGCCGCCGTGGCCGCCGCCGTGCTGATGGCCGCCCGCCCCGGACTGTCCGCCCGGATTGCCGGAGCCTCCGCCCGGCTGTCCGCCGCCCTGCCCGCCGCCCTGTCCGCCCGTCTGATCTTCGTTCATGTTCCTTGCCTCTCCATACGGCCTGACCTATCCAGTCGGGAATCGCGCCTCAATCGAAAGCGTGCTGCTCCACGACCCTGACCCGCACTCCCACCAGGCGCCGCGCCAGCCTCAAGAACCGCCGGGGGGCGTCGGAGACGAAGAAGCGGCGCCGCCCGCGGCCGCCCGCCCGGCGCAGCCCCAGGCTCAGGAGCAGCCGCTCCGTCTCCAGGGCCGTCTGCTCCGCCGAGTCGATGAGGCGCACGCGCGGCCCCATGATGCGCCGCAGCACCCCCTTGAGCAGCGGGTAGTGCGTGCAGCCCAGCACCAAGGTGTCGATGCCCGAGCGCCTCAGTCCTTCCAGATAGCGGCGGGCCACCAAGGTCGTGGCGCGGTGGCTCCACCAGCCCTCCTCCACCAGCGGCACGAAGAGCGGGCAGGCCGCGGTGGTCACGCGCACGCCGGGCCGCCGCTCGCGGAGGGCCCGCGTGTAGGCGCCCGAGGCGATGGTCGCCTCGGTGCCGATGATGCCCACGTGCCCGTTGCGCGTCGCCGCCGCGGCGGCGTCGGCCCCGGGCTGGATCACCCCCAGCACCGGCACCTTCAGGCTGCGCGCCACCTCGGGCAAGGCCAGGGCCGAGGAGGTGTTGCAGGCGACCACCAGGGCCTTGACGCCCTTGGCGGCCAGGAAGCGCGCCACCTCCAGGGAGTAGCGGGTGACGGTCTCCTTGGACTTGGACCCGTAGGGCACGTGGGCGGTGTCGCCGAAGTAGATCAGGTCCTCCTCCGGCATGCGCCGGCTGACCGCCTCCAGCACGGTCAGCCCGCCCAGCCCCGAGTCGAAGATCCCGATGGGTCTGTCCGTCCTCATCGCGCCGCCCTCCCCGCGCTCTGGGCCAGCCAGCCCTGGCGCTTGGCGTAGTCCAGCAGACCCGCGTAGATGCCGTCGATCAGGCGGCCGCGGTAGCGCCGGCTGCCCAGCTTGGCCTCGTCGCGGCGGTTGCTCAGGAAAGCCATCTCGATGAGGACCGCGGGGGCGTCCGTGCCGCGCAGCACGTAGAAGCCAGCCTGCTTGACCCCCCGCTGCGCCAGGTCCACCCGCTTATGAAGTTCCCGTCCCACCAAAGCGGCCAGCTCGGAGGCGGAGTTGATGCTCTCGGTCTTGCCCATGGCGTGCAGGATCAGCTCCGCCTCGGCGTCGGCGACGCTCCGGCCCTCCAATTCCAGAGAGGAGTTCTCGAACTGGGCCAGGCGCTCGGCCTCCGGGTCCGAGGCCTTCTCCGACATGAAATAGACCTCGTAGCCGTTCTCCCTCGCGTTGCGGTGCGCGTTGCAGTGCAGGGAGACGAAGAGATCGGCCTTCCAGTCGTTGGCGATCCGGGAGCGCTCGTCGAGCGGGACGAAGGTGTCGGCGTCGCGTGTGAGCCTGACCTCGAAGAC
>JAQUNT010000201.1 GCA_028717525.1 Elusimicrobiota bacterium | reverse complement strand
GAAGCTGTCTGCGCCCGAGGCCGGGCGCAGGGGCAGGATGAGCGCCAGAGCAGTCCAAAGCCACAACTGATGCGGCTTCATTGTCAGACAGTATAATACGGCCCCGGCAATCCGGCATGTGCCCAAAGTCCCAGCCGCGGCAGGGTCCATTGCCGCGGCGGTTCTGATCGCCCCGACTCTCTCCGGGGCGCTCAGAACCGCGCCGCGGACCGGGAGGAGTCGGCGGGGAGCAGCTGCGGGGTCTGGTCCCGGTTCTGCCGCCGAGCCGCGTCCTGCACCTTGGGCTTGAGGTACTCGTATAGGTCCCGCACCGTGGCCTGCCCCTGCGCCTGCTGCAGGCCCTTGAGCAGATTGTAGGTGAACAGCCCGTGCCCCTGCGGCTCCTCCGTGCCCGTCACCTCATCGAGGCTGGAGGCCGACAGGACCACCACCCGGCCCAAAGACCCGCGGCCGTCGTCCACCTTGGTCACCAGAGGCCGCGTGCCCTGGGCGATGACCGAGTGTCCTCCGTAGCCCGAGAAGCAGGCGTCCATGGCCACCAGGACTTCCTTCACCTGGAGCGCGTTGAGCTTGCGGTAAAGCCGCTCCAGAGGATAGCCCGTGTTCTCCAGGAACTTCGCGTCCCCGTCCCAGGGCACGAGATAGGCTTGGCCGTTGGCCGGGTCCGGCGCGCCGTGGCCCGAGAAATAGAAGAGGACCTTCGAGTCCGCCTTCACGTTGCGGGGCAGCCAGGATTCCACGTACTTCTCGATGCCGCTCTTGACCGCCTGGGAGCCGCGCAGGAACACGACGTTGCGCTCCGGGAAGCCCAGGGCCAGCAGGTGCGCGTGCATCGCGGCCGCGTCGCGCTCCGCGAAGTCCGCGTCCGGCAGGCCCGAGTACTTCTCGATGCCCACCACCAGAGCGAAATCGTCGGGCCGCCCGGGCCGGGAATAGGCGGGGCTGTCCACGTCCGAGACATAGGCCTGGGCCGGGGCGGCCGCGGGCGCGTGCCGGCCGCCCGCCGCGGCCTGCGTCTTGGCGAAGTCGGCCAGGGCCTGGGAGCCGCGGATGCCGGTCTCGATCTGCCTGTTGATCGAGTTGGAGAAAGCGTCGACCATGGCCTGGACGTTGAAGCCCATGCGCTGCTCGTGGGCCGCCTTGATCTCGTCGAGCTTGCGGTTGTCCTTGGTCAGGAAGATGACCGTGCTCTCCTGGCGGTTCACGAAGCCCATCTTGGGCGAGTAGTCGTCGATGATGGCGATGAGGTCGGCGACGGACTGGCGGGCCTCCTCCACGTCCTCGGTCCGGAAGGCCTCCTTGAAGTTGCGCTTGTAGACGCCGAACATCTTGTCTTCCCAGCCCTGCACGTCGTAGCTGCCGCCGCCCTGCCGGTTCATCTGCAGGGTCTTGCGGGTGTTTTCGGAAAGCACCATGGCCAGGCGCAGGTCCGGGAACGCCGGCGGCAGGGATTCGAGGCCGGTGCCCGCGTAGGGGTCCAAGCGCGGGCCCATGCTCATGCACCCGCTCAAGAGCGGCAGCAGGATGAGGGCGGCAGGAATGCGGGCCTTGATATCCATGGGTTTATCGATCCCTCCGATTGCCGGACCCCGGAGAGGCCCGCAACCGGTATAGTACAATACATGACGCTCAGATGACCCTCGGCGACTGGCCGCAGAAGGCCCTCGTCTTCCTGCTGGGTCTGGCCGCCGCCGCGATCCTGCTGGAGGCCGGATTCTGGGCCGCCGGCTCGCTCCGGGCGCAGGCGCGGGCCGGCAAGCTCAAGAGGCACCTGCAGACCGCGGGGACCGTCCGCATCCTCTGCGTCGGCGACTCGCTGACCGCCGGGGGCTATCCCTCCTACCTCGAAGAGGAGCTCAACCGCCGCAGCCGGAAGCCCCGCTTCGCCGTCATCGATCGCGCCCAGGCCGGGGTGGCGATCAACTTCCTCGCCGAAAGGCTGGCCTCGGACCTCGAGACCTATGCCCCGCACATCGTCATCCTGATGGCGGGGATCGAATTCCCCAGCATCCAGCGCGGTCTGGACCAGCGGTGGTGGTACGGCCTGCGCTTGGGGCGTTTCGCCGCGACGCTCAGTGAACAGCTCCGCGAGAAGAAGCGGATCCAAGACGCCGCGCGGGGCGCCGCTGTCCACGCTCCGGGAGAGGAGCCGGATCGCGGCCGCGATGCGGAACACGGAGACCTCCTTTTCGCTCAGGGGCGCTTCGGGGAGGCCGCGACCTGCTACGGCCGGGCTCTGGCCGCGGGTGGAGGAGGATCCCTGCGCACCTTATGGAAGGCGGCTGCGCTCCTGGCGCGCCGCAAGGACGATGCCGCCAGGGCTGTCCTCGCCGAAGGCTTGGCCAGATATCCCCAGGACCGCCGCCTGCTCAAGAGCGCTTCCTGGCAGGCCTTGAGGCGCGGAGACCCGGCGGCGGCCGAACGCCTGCTCAAACAAGCCGTCGCCATCCCCGCCCCGGATTGGGAGAGCCTGGCCATGCTTTCGTACCTCTACCTGAGCCATGACCAGCCCGCTGGAGCCGCGGAGCTGCGGACCCTGATGAGCCGGCTCGCCGTGACTGACGAGCGGATGCTCCGGGGCTATGCCATCCTCTCTTATTCCGCGGGAGACGAAGCGCAAGCCCGCTTATACTTGGCCAAAGCCGACGACATCTTCCTCCATCCGGAAGACCCCTGGATCCGGGAGAACTACCAGAGCATGGCGCAGGCCGTCCTCTCCCGGAAGATCATGCTGTTCTGCATGCAGTATCCCATGCGCACGCTGCCGCATCTCAAAGGCCTGGTGGCTGGGCTGGAGGGCATCGAATTCATCGATAATGAGGCGCTGTTCAAGCGCGCCTTGAAGAAGGGGAGCTACGCGGATTACTTCAGGGACCAATATGGCGGGGATTTCGGCCATCTGACCCCCCAGGGCAACGCGCTGCTGGCCGGGCACGTGGCCGAGCGGATCCTCCAGGCGAGCGGGCTGTGACGGGCATGGACGATCCGGCGAAGGCCTGCTGGCCGCTGGGGATGTCTCTCGCCCTGCTTTGGCTCTGGAAGAAGGCCGTGGAGCTGGCGGCCGGGCTCCTGGTGGGCCTGGGGCTCTGGGCGTACCTCGCCTGGGTCAAGGTCCCCGCCGCCTTCGCCCTGCGCTGCGCGGCCGCGGACTGGAGGACCTTCTTCTTCCTGGCTCTCGCGCTCGGCCTGGCCGCGGGCTGGGGCCCGCTGCGCCGCCGGCTCGCCGGCCAGCGCCTGGGCGTGATGAGCCTGTCCTGGCTGCTGCCCGCAGCGACGCTCCTGGGCCTCTTCCCGGTCTACCGGCTCTTCGCCCACGACGGACCGCACCGGCCCAACCGCTACGGCTTCTACACGGGCTTCAACCCGGACAGCGAGCTGGTGTTCGAGGCCGGGATCCTGCCCCGCCACCGCATCCGGACCAACTCGCTGGGCTTCCGCGGCCGGGAGTGGAGCGCGCCGGCCGCGCCCGGGGTCCGGCGCGCCCTGCTGGTCGGCGACTCCTTCGTCTGGGGCCGAGGCATCGCTGACGAGTCCGGCCTGCTGGACCGCCGGCTCGAGCGCGAGCTCAGCGCGCGCGGCGGCGGGAAATGGGAGGTCATCAACGTAGCCGGGAGCCCCTCCGCCCTCTGGTACTACGTCCACGCGCTCCTGGCCGTGGGCCGCGAAGTCCGGCCCGACCTATACGTCATGAGCTTCAACGGCTTCTACGACCTCGAGCCCTGGGAAGTCCAGCGCGTCAAGACCGGCCTGCCGCACCGCGCGGTGCAGATGATGGAAGCATCCGGGGTCTCGGAGCGGCTGCACCGCATGGGCGCCGCGCTGGGGGACCGCTACGCCCGCGGCCGGCGGGCCGACCCGGCGGCCGTCGCGGACCTGCGCGGCGAGTTCCGCAGGCTGGTCGCCTTCATCGACGAGACCGGCGGGCGCCTGGTGGTCTGGGAGCCCCTCACTCCGAACCCGGGGGGGTTCTTCGACGAATTCCTCCGCCATCCCCGCGTCGCCTTCGCGAGCTGGAGCGACGCGCCGGGCCTGCCCGCCGACCTGCGGCCCCGGATGGGCCATGACGCGCCCTGGCAAGAAGACCAGACGCTGGCATTCCCGGGCGACGGCCACCCCACCCCCGCGGGCAACGCCGTCTTCGCCAAGGCCATCGCGGCCAAGGCATTCAGCAGGCCGAAGGACTAGCGCAGGTCCTGGATCAGCAGCTGCTGCAGCTGCCCGTCCGGGGTCAGGAAGAGCTGCGGGGACTGGGCGCGATTGCCGCGCTGCGCGGCGTCCTGCACTTTGAGCGCGACGTATTCGAAGAGGCCCCAGACCGTGATGCCGTCCCGGCTCGAGCCCGCGGCGCCGTTGAGCCCCTTGAGGAAGTAATAGGTGAACAGGCCGTGGCCCTGCCCCGGGGCCGTGACCGTGATCTCATCGGAGCCCGTGGCCGCGAACACGACCGCGCGGCCCATAAGGTCTCGGCCGATGTCTACGCGCTTGAGCAAAGGCCGCGCGCCCTGAGCCGGCACGGAGCGGCCGCCGGCCCCGGAGAAGCAGGCGGCGAGCACCACGAAGAGCTCGCCGGCGGCCAGGGCGTTGAGCGCGGCGTAGAGCTGCTTGACCGGATAGCCCGTTTCGGCGAGGCGCTGGGGGTCGCCGTCCCAGGGCATCAGATAGGCTTGACCGCTTTGCGGGTCGGGGGCTCCGTGGCCCGCGAAATAGACGAAGACCCGCGCGCCCTTCTTGGCATTCTTGGGCAGCCAGGTCTCGACGTACTTCTCGATGGCCGAGCGGACGGCCTGGTCGCCCCTGAGCAGGATGATGTTGCGCGCGGGATAGCCGAGGTGTTCGAGATGCGTGCGCATCGCCTGAGCGTCGCGCTCGGCGAAATCGGCCTTGGGCAGATACGGGTAGGTCTCCACGCCGATGACGAGCGCGAAGCGGTCCGGGGACTCTTTCGCCTGGTAGGTCGCGATGTCCACGTCGGACTCGTGCCGCCCGCGCCGCCGGGGCCGAGCCGGGGGCGGCGCCGCCAACTCCAGCGCGACGATCCGCCATTTGTCCCTGGAGCAATCGGCGGTGGCATCGGCCAGGACCTCCCGCTGGCGCGCATCCTGGAACACCACGCGCGCCGAGAAGACCTTCGGCTTGACCTGGCCGACCGTGCCGGGTTCGATGCGGATGAAGCGCAGGAAGTCGACCGCTCCGGTCTTGGGGTTCCGGCATGGCCACCGCCCCTGGTCGTCGAGCTTGTTGAGATGATTCCGCACCAGCTGCGGGAAATTCTCCTCGGCCGTCTCCAGATCCGGCGGCGCGGGCGGCGGCTCCGG
>JAQUNT010000200.1 GCA_028717525.1 Elusimicrobiota bacterium | reverse complement strand
GCTGAGGGGAGAGCCCCCCCTATGAGCGCCCCGGGCTTCCTGCCCATGACCCGGGCGGAGATGGCGGGCTTGGGCTGGACCGAGATCGACATCCTCCTGGTGACCGGGGACGCCTACGTGGACCATCCCGCCTTCGGCGCGCCCCTGCTCGGGCGCTGGCTCCGCTCCCAAGGCTGGCGCGTGGGGATCGTGGCCCAGCCCCGCTGGGACCGCCCGGACGACGTGGCGCGCCTGGGACGGCCGCGCCTCTTCGCAGGCGCCAGCGCCGGGGCGCTGGACTCCATGCTGGCCCACTACACGGCCTTCCGCAAGAAGCGCTCGGACGACGCCTACACCCCGGGCGGGGCCGCGGGCGCGCGGCCCAACCGCGCGGCCATCGTCTACGCCGGCCTGCTGCGGCGCGCCTTCCCGGGCCTGCCCGTGGTCCTGGGAGGCATCGAGGCCTCCCTGCGCCGGGCCGCGCACTACGACTTCTGGAGCGACTCCCTGCGGCGTTCCATCCTGCTCGACTCCAAGGCCGACCTCCTGGTCTACGGCATGGGCGAGCGCGCCGTCTCGGAGCTGGCCCGCCGCTTGGACCGCGGCGAGGACGCGCGCGGCATAGCCGGGACCGCCTTCATGGGCGGCCCGGCCGACGTCCCGGAAGCCGCGGCCTGCGCGCGCCTGCCCTCCTATGAGGAGATCCAGACCGAACCGAAGAAGCTCATGGCGGCCACCTTGGCCCTGGAAGCCCAGATGCGCTCGGGCAGTTGGGCCCTGCAGGCGCACGCGCAGCGCGCCGTGGTCTTCGCCCCCCCGGCCGAGCCTTTAGCGACCGAAGAGTTGGACCGTCTCTATGCCTTGCCCTTCACCCGGCTGGCCCACCCTTCCTATCGCCAAGCGATCCCCGCGGTGGAGATGATCCGCTCGAGCCTCACGGCGCATCGGGGCTGCGCGGGCGGCTGCTCTTTCTGCGCCCTGGCCCTGCACCAAGGACGGCAGATCGCCTCGCGCAGCCGGCAGTCGCTCTTGGCCGAGGCGGCCGAGCTCGCGCGCCGTCCGGACTGGGACGGTTCCGTGACGGACCTGGGAGGTCCGAGCGCGAACATGTGGGGCGCGCGCTGCGCCAGCGAGCCGAAGGCGTGCCGGCGCTCCTCCTGTCTGACTCCTTCGATCTGCCCGCACTTCCAGGACGATCAGGCGGGCCTGCTTTCCCTGCTCCGTTCCTTGAGATCCGTTCCCGGCGTGAAGCATCTGCGCGTGGCCAGCGGGGTGCGCCACGACCTGGCTTTGCGCTGTCCGGACTATGCCCAGGCTCTGGCCGCGGAGTTCACGGGCGGCCAGTTGAAGCTGGCGCCCGAGCATTCCTCCGAGGCCGTGCTGGCGCTGATGCGCAAGCCTTCCTTCCGGGTCTTCGAACGCTTCCTGTCCCTGTTCGAGAGGGAATCGCAGGCCGCGGGCAAGGAGCAGTACGTGGTTCCCTATCTCATGTCCGCCTTCCCGGGCTGCACGGACTCGGACATGCGGGCTCTGGCGTCGTGGCTGAGGACGCGGGGCTGGAAGCCGCGGCAGGTGCAGTGCTTCATCCCGGCGTCCGGCACGGTGGCTACGGCGATGTATTTCGCGGGGATAGACCCCGAGGGGCGGCGCATCAAGGTGGCTCGCACGGACGCGGAAAGGCTGCGCCAGCACGGCATCCTGGCCGAGGGCCGGGGCCAGCCCGCCCGCCGGGCGCGCGGCGGCGGCTAGTCGCGCAAGAAGAAGGCCGCGGCGCTCAGGGCCGTCCCGACCGCGAACATCAAAGCCGTGCTGGAGACGAAATAGGGGAAGAGCATGAGCGCGGCGCCGAGCGCCATGGGCTGGAAGCGCCCCTGCCTCCGGCCGAACATGAGAGCCACGAAGCCCAGGCCGGAGAAGAGCAGGTTGCCGACGATGTTCCAGCCCGACATGCCGCTGACGAGCCCCTGCAGGTCCATGCCCGCTATGATACCATGTCTGCGTCCATGAGGCTCTCCATCATCGTGCCGGCTTTCAACGAGGAGAAGCTGCGCGCGGGCGGCCCGCGCAGCGCGCGCGCGGCGGCCGCCTCGTCGGAGGCGGCTCGCTGATCGATTTCGGCTGGGACAAGAGGCAGGGCCTCGGCTTCGTCATCCTTGCCGAGACCCCGCACGTCAGCTCGGGCCGGAAGTTCTACCTCTACGGCTTCGGGGAGTTCCTAGGGGTGCTTGGGGAGATGGCGAAGTCCCCCAGGCGAAGCCTGAGGGACACCGCGGTCCACAAGCAGCCCAACGACGGGCGCAGATAGGTCTTAGGTTCCGGCGGCGATGGCACCTTCGGGGCAGGCCGACTCGCAGGCGGCGCAGTCGATGCACTTTTCCCCGTCGATCTTGTACTGCTTCTCGCCCTTGATGATGGCCTCGGACGGGCAGGTCTCAAAGCAGGTCCCGCACGCGTTGCACTTCTCGCTGATCTTGTAAGCCATTGAATTCCTCCGGATTCCGCTCTAGAACGCCGTCCCTATTATACCAATCCGCGCGGGTTTGCGCAGGTCCGCCGGGCCGATCACTTGCGCCGGCGGCGCCGGGCGGCCCGGGCGCGGGAGAGCAGGAGGCGGCCCCCGGCGAAGCGCTCCCAGGTGAAATCCAGCAGGAAGTACCGCTCCGCGGCCTCCCGGAACCGGGCCACGCTGGCCCGGGTCTCCTCGGCCGGCGGGATGAGCAGGGCTCCCGTGCCGCCCGGGCGGACCGCCCAGGGGCGCAGCCCTAGGCCGTCCAGGACCCGGTCCCGGAGGCGGCGCAGGGGGCTGGATGGCTTCATCGGTAGACCAGGAGCGGGTCGTAGCCGTACTCGGCCGGCAGGTCGCGCTTGGCTCCGTGCACGAAGCCGGTGCCCGCGATGATGGCGCTCTTGCGGGAGCGCACGTCCGCGACGTACTTCGGCCGCACGTGGCGCAGGCGCAGGGCCAGGAGCTTCTGGAGCTTCTGGGCGCTCTTGGCGTGCGGGTTGGCCTTCACGTAGGCCGCGTAGTCGTCGAGATCGTCGGGGTAGAGCCCCCCGTTCTGCACCACCACGTCGAAGAGCATCAGGTAGGCGCGCAGCTCGCGCACGCCCACCCGGGACTGGTAGGCGACGGCCTTATCGTGGTAGCCCAGGGCGGCTTGGATCTGCAGGGTGACGTACTCCGGGTTGCCGGCCAGGGCGATGAACTCCGCCTTCCAGACCGGGTCGAAGGTCTTGCCGCCGTCGCTGTAGAGGTTCTTCTCCGCCCAGGCCACGCTGGCCTCGTCCGGGCTGGGCCCGGCGGCCCGCATCGCCGCGACCGGCTCGTCGAGCCAAGACCGCCGCTCGGGCGCGCCCGAGCGGGCCTCGGCGCCGGAGGCGCTCTGCCAGCTGTCGAGCATGCCGGAGAGGCTCTTGAGATGGTCGGAGCTGAAGATCACGTCCATGGTCTCCGGATGGCCCTGGCGCAGGCTCAGCAGCAGGGGCTGCAGGCTGCCCTGGCCCAGGCACTGGTTGAGCAGGCCCAGGCTCAGGCCTTGCCCATCAAAATCGTTGCTGAGGTTGACCCAGCCCTCGTTGCCCTCGAAGCTGCCCGAGATGTTGAGCGCCACCTCGAAGGCGGCGCGATCCGCCTCGGTCAGCCCCTCCGGCCAGTGCACGCCGCTGAAATCCAGGGCGGAGCGGATCTGCGGGAGCCGCCCTCCGGGGACGGGCCCGGCCGCGACCTGGATGCGCGGCAGGGCTGGCAGGCCGCCGAAGCCCAGCGCGGCCGCGGAACGCTCGGCCTCGAAGCCGGCGGCCTGCAGGGAGGCTGCGCCCAGGGCCAGCAGCGCGGACCAGAGCATACCTGGAGTGTAAAAAGGCCGGCGCAGCCTGTCAAGGGCCCTCCCGAATCCAGGGACACAAGACCTAATTCCCGGATTAAGTCTTGTGTCCCCCAATCCCAAATCGACTATAATCTCAGGGCTTTGCCGCCCCAGGAGAACCCATGAAAGACAAGCGCCCCGCGCATCCGGAACACGAGCACCACGAGCCGCACCTGGAGACCATGGGCGAGGAGTTCACCGAGCTCCCGGACCCGGAGAGCCCCGAAGTCAAGAGCAAGCGCACCCCCGAGCAGATCGAAGCGCATTGGCTCAAGCACGTCTACAAGGGCGACGTGCCCCAGCTCACCTGGCGCGCCGTCGTGATGGGGGCGCTGCTGGGCGCCTTCATGTCCCTCTCCAACATCTACGTGGGCCTCAAGACCGGCTGGGGCCTGGGCGTGGCCATCACGGCCTGCATCCTCTCCTACGCCATCTGCCGCATCCTGCAGGCCCTCAGGCCCAGCATGTCCGAGTTCACCATCCTGGAGAACACCTGCATGCAGACCGCGGCCTCCTCCGCGGGCTATTCCACGGGCGGGACCATGACCTCCGCCATCGCGGCCTACCTGCTGGTCACCGGGCATCACATCGGCTGGGTCCCTCTGACCTTCTGGACCGTGTTCCTCGCCGGCCTGGGCTGCTGCATGTCCATCCCCATGAAGCGGCAGATGATCAACGTGGAGCAGCTCAAGTTCCCCAGCGGCATCGCCGCGGCCGAGGTCCTCCGGAGCCTGCACACCAAGGGCGCCGACGCGGCCGACAAGGCCAGGTCCCTGGGCATCGCCGGGGCCGTGGGCGGCGTGGTGGCCTGGCTGCGCGACGCGGCCATTCCCAAGGCCTTGGCCCTTCCCGGCATGCTGAAGATCCCCGCGAGCATCGGCAACTACCCCTTGGAGAAGCTGACCATCTCCGTGGAGCTTTCCACCATCATGATCGCAGCCGGAGCCATCATCGGCTGGAAGGTGGGCTGGTCCATGCTCCTGGGCGCCTGCATCAACTACGGCGTGCTCGCGCCCTGGATGGCCAGCATCGGAGCCATCGACTCGACCAAGCTCGGCTTCCGCGAGATCGTGCGCTGGAGCACCTGGACCGGAGCGTCGCTGATGGCCACCTCGGGCCTCTTCATGTTCGCCTTGCAGTGGCGCACCGTGCTCCGGGCCCTCTCCGGAATCACCGCCATCTTCATGCCCCGCGCCGCGAAGTCCGAGGACAAGCTGGCGGACATCGAAGTCCCCCCCTCCTGGTTCCTCGCCGGCCTGGCCGTCTCGGGCCTGGGCTGCATGGCGGTGCTCTACTTCACCTTCGGCACCTCCTGGTGGATGGGCCTGGTGGCCGTGGCCGCCACCTTCCTGCTCGCCATCGTGGCCTGCCGCGCCACCGGAGAGACCGACACCACCCCCATCGGGGCCATGGGCAAGATCACCCAGCTGACCTTCGGCGTACTCGCCCCCTCGAACATCACCACCAACCTCATGACCGCGAGCGTCACCGCCGGGGCGGCC
>JAQUNT010000199.1 GCA_028717525.1 Elusimicrobiota bacterium | reverse complement strand
GGAAGACGCGCAGCCACATCTTCCCGCCCTTCTTCATATGGCGGCTGATGGCGACGCGCGCGGCCTCGATCTGGCGCACGGTCACCCATTTCGGCTCCAGGGCCTTCAGGCCGTACTCGCCGAAGGCGATGGAGAAGCCCTTCTTGGCCGGACCCTTGATGCGCGGATGGCTATGGGGCTTGCGGTACTTGACGCGCTTAGGCATCAGCATGTCATTTACCTCCCGGGGTCCCCTCCGGCGAGGGGACGGCTGGCGCCTCCGGGGACGGCGCTCCTTCAGGCGCCGGCGCGACCGCCGGCGCCAGGGCGGCCTGCGCCGCGGCCGCGGTCTCCGCGGCCTTGGCGAGCTGCTGGAACTCCTTGGCGCCCTTGACGAAATGCAGCTTCTTGAATATCCAGACCTTCACCCCGATAAGCCCGGCGGTGGTGAAGGCTTCCGCGGTCCCGTAGTCCACGTCCGCGGAATAGGTATGCAGGGGCACGCGGCCCTCGCGGGCCCACTCGCGCCGAGCGATCTCGCCGCCGTTGAGGCGCCCGCCCACCATGACCTTGATGCCCAGAGCCCCGGACTGCATGGTGCGCTCGATGGACCGCCGCATGGCGCGGCGATAGGCGATGCGCTTCTCGAGCTGGATGGCGATGGCCTCGGCCACCAGCCGCGGGTCGAGCTCGGGCTCCTTGATCTCCATCACGTTGATGAAGGTCTTGCGCTGGGTGAGAGCCTCGATCTGGCCGCGGATGCCCTCGATGTCGGCCCCGCGCTTGCCGATGACCACGCCCGGCCGGGCGGTGTGGATGTTGACGCGCAGGTAGGAGCCCGCGCGCTCGATGCCGACCCAGCTGACCGCCGCCATGCGGAAGGTCTTCTTGACCAGGCGGCGGATCTTATAGTCCTCGCCGATCAAGGCCGGCATCTCCCGCAGGGAGAACCACTTGGATTCCCAGTCCGCGGTATAGCCCAGGCGCATGGCCTTGGGATGTGTTTTGTTGCCCATGTTTTATCTCCCGGCCTCGTCCGACACCACGACGGTCAGATGGCAGACCTTGCGTTTGAATGTATTGGCCCGGCCCATGGGCGCGGGCATGACCCGGCGCATCTGGCCCATCGGGCCCTTGCCCGAGAAGCAGGACTTGATGTAGACCCGCTCCGGGACCAAGGTCTTGCCGGCGAGCCTGGCCTTGATGGTCAGGTTGGCGGCGGCGGAACGCACGGTCTTGGCGATCATGCCCCCGCAGGCCCGCGGGATCAGGGGCAGCATCTGCTCGGCCTGCAGCACCGACTTGCCCCGGATCTCCTTGAGGACCTGCGCGACCTTGCGCGTCCCGAATCTCTGGAATCTGGCGTAGGCTGTGGCTTCCATGATGTTGGCCTCAGGTCAAAGTGGTGGATTCTTTGTGGGCCCCACCATGGCCCCGGAAGTACCGGGTGAAGGAGAACTCCCCCAGCTTGTGGCCCACCATCTGCTCGGTGATGTAGATGGGCAGGAACTTGCGCCCGTTATGCACCGCGAAGGTGTGCCCCACGAACTCCGGCGGGATGGTGCTGCGCCGGGCCCAGGTCTTGATGGGCTTCTTCTCCCCGGAGGTGTTCATCGCCTGCACCTTCTTGAGGAGTCCGGCGTCGATGTACGGCCCCTTGCGGCTGGA
This sequence comes from Elusimicrobiota bacterium, assembly GCA_028717525.1. Classification (GTDB taxonomy): domain Bacteria; phylum Elusimicrobiota; class Elusimicrobia; order UBA1565; family UBA9628; genus UBA9628. Next base: position 3,701 of record JAQUNT010000199.1, on the reverse strand, counting down.
TCTGCTCATAGCTCCCTCTTAGGCCTGGTTCTGGCTGCGCCGCCGGTCGGCGACGATCATCCAGCCCCACAGCTTCCTCTTGTTGCGCGTCTTGTAGCCCTTGGCGAGCTGGCCCCACGGCGAGCGCGGGTGGTTGCCGCCCTTGGACTTGCCGCGGCCGCCGCCCAGCGGGTGGTCGGTCGCGTTCATGGCTCCGCCGCGCACCGTCGGGCAGATGCCGCGGTGGCGCGAGCGCCCCGCCTTGCCCAGGTTGATGGTGTTGTGCTCCGTGTTGGAGACCTGGCCCAAAGTCGCGAGGCACTGCTCCGGCACCAGCCGGATCTCGCCCGAAGGCATCTTAAGCTGGGCATAGCCCGCATCCTTGGCCATGAGCTGGGCCTGGGTGCCGGCCGCGCGCATCATCTGGCCGCCCTTGCTCGGGGCGAGCTCCACGTTATGCACGAAGGAGCCTTCCGGGATCTTGGCCAGGGGCAGGGCGTTGCCGACCTTGATGTCCACGTCGGGCCCGCTGACGATGGTATCGCCCACCTTGAGCCCCACGGGATGCAGGATGTAGCGCTTCTCGCCGTCGGCGTAGTTGACCAGGCAGATGCGCGCGCTGCGGTTCGGGTCGTACTCGATGCTCGCCACCTTGCCCGGGATGCCGAACTTGTCGCGCTTGAAATCCACCAGCCGGAAGGCCCGTTTGGCGCCCCCGCCCTGGTGGCGGACCATGATCATGCCGGTGTTGTTGCGGCCGCCTTTCCTCTTAAGGGCGCGCACCAGCCTCTTCTCGGGCCGCGTGGCGGTCAGGTCCGAGTAGTCCGCCGACGTCATGTGCCGGCGGGACGGCGTGTACGGCTTAAAGGTCTTTAGTGGCATAGAACCTTCCTAGGAGGCCTGCTCCGCGACCTCGATCTTCTGGCCCTGCGCGACGGTCACGATGGCCTTCTTCCAGTCGGGGCGCATGCCGCCGCCGCGTCCGTAGCGGCGGTACTTGCCCGGAACCACCATCGTGCGCACGGCCAGGACGTCCACCTTGAACAGGGCCTGGACCGCGCGCCGGATGCTCCCCTTGTCGGCGGCGCGCGCCACCTCGAAGGCGTACTGGTTGTGCTTCTCCTTCATGATCGTGCTGCGCTCGGTCAGGAGCGGCCGCACGATGACTCCGTAGGTCTCGTCCGAAACGGGTATGGTCTTAGCCATGTCAGTTCACCTTTCCCTTGGCAGCGGGGCGCTTGGCCACGCCCCCTGCGGAGGGAGCCCGCTTGGAGGTCTCGGTCAGGGAAGCGCAGCGCGCCTGCAGCTTCTCCAGCGCCGGCTTGGTGACCACCAAGCGCCGGGCCCGCAGCACGCCGTAGGCGCTGACGTCCCCGGCCAGAGCCAGCTCGACGTTCGGGATGTTGCGGCTGGCCCGGGCCAGCTTGGCGTCCGGGGCGTCCAGGACCAGCAAAGTGCAGCCCTTGCGCTCGCCGCATTTGAGCGAGTCGAGCATGGCGACCATCAGCTTGGTCTTGGCCTCTTCGAGCCCCAGGCTCTCCACGAACACCAGAGCCCCCTCGGCCTGCTTGGCGGAGAGGGCGTGGACCAAAGCCAGGCGGGCCTTGGCCCGGGGAAAGTCCAGGCGCGCGCGCCCGGCGCGCGGGCCGAAGGTGACGCCGCCGTGGCGCCACAGCGGCGAGCGGAAGGAGCCCGCGCGGGCCCGGCCCGTGTGCTTCTGCTTCCAGGGCTTCTTGCCCGAACCGGAGACTTCGGCGCGCGTCTTGGTGTTGGCCGTGCCGCGCCGCTGGTTGGCCAGATAGACCGTCACGTACTCGTGCAGGAACTCCGGCGAGGGTCGCCGGCCGAAGAGCGCGTCGGACAGTTCGACCTTGCCGACCGCCGCCCCCTTGATGTTCATGAGTTGGGCTTGCATGGAATCCTCGATTAGGCCGGCTTGGCCTTGCTCGGCTTCTTGCCGCCGATGATGTTGCCCATCTTGTCCTTGCGGACGGTGGGCAGGACGGGGGTGATGTGCTGCTTCTTCGCCATCACCGTCTCGGAGATCGTGACCAGCCCGCCCCGGGGACCCGGAACCGGGCCGGCCAGGTAGATCAGGTTCTCCCGGGGATCGACCCTGATGACCTCGAGCTTGAGCGTGCTCTCGACGACGTGGCCCATGTGCCCGGCCATGCGCTGGCCCGGCAGGACCCGTCCCAAAGAGCGCCGCGAGGCCAGGGCGCCCGGGGAGCGCGCCTTGTCGGAGGCGCCGTGGGAGTCGGGCAGGCCGCGGAAGTTGTGGCGCTTCATGACGCCGGCGAAGCCCTTGCCCTTGGTGACGCCCTGCACATCCACGTAGTCGCCGGGCTTGAACACGCCGTCGAGGCTGACCGTCTGGCCCGCCTCCAGCCCTTTCACGTCCGAGACGCGGACCTCGCGGGTCCAGCGCGCCGGCGCGCAGCCGGCCTTCTTGAACTGCCCCAGCTCGGGCTTGGTGAAGTGCTTCTCCGGCAGGTTGCCGAAGCCCAGCTGCACGGCGTTGTAGCCGTCCGGGCCCTCGCTGGACTTGACCCGGAGCACCGGGCAGGGTCCGGCCTTGACCACGGTCACGCCGAACAGGCGGTTGGCGCGCCCGTACATCTGGGTCATGCCGACCTTCTCGCCCAGGATGGTGCGGAAAGTCGCCGGCGCCCGCTTGTCGGGGGCGGCGGTCGGTGCTTGCGGCTTGGCTTCCTCTGCGCTCATAAATCCTCTTCTTACAGCTTGATCTCGACGTCCACGCCCGCCGGCAGATCGAGCTTCATCAGCTCATCCACCGTCTTCTGGGTGGTCGAGTTGAGCTCGATGAGACGCTTGTGCACCCGCATCTCGAACTGCTCACGCGATTTCTTATCGACGTGGGGAGACCGGAGAACCGTGTATTTTTTGATGTGAGTGGGCAACAAAACGGGGCCCGATACGACGGCCCCGGTCCGCTGCGCCGTCTCGACGATCTTGCCTACGCTCGTGTCCAGGACGCGATGGTCGTAGGCACGAAGGCGGATACGGATTCTCTGCTGCGGATGACTCGTCTCTGCCATAGCTATTATACCTTTTTTTCTTCGATTTTTGCGCCTAATCGGTGATGTCGCTGACCACGCCGGCGCCCACCGTGTGCCCGCCCTCGCGCACCGCGAAGCGCAGGCCCTTCTCCATGGCGATCGGGGTGATCAGATCCCCCTCGATGTCGACGTTGTCCCCCGGCATGATCATCTCCACGCCCGGGGGCAGCGTCACCGCCCCCGTCACGTCCGTGGTCCGGAAGTAGAACTGCGGCCGGTAGCCCTTGAAGAACGGCGTGTGCCGCCCGCCCTCGTCCTTGCTCAGCACGTAGAGCTTGGCCTTGAACTTCTGGTGCGGCTTGATGGAGCCCGGCGCGCAGATGACCTGCCCGCGCTCGATCTGGTCCTTGTCGATGCCGCGCAGCAGGATGCCGACGTTGTCGCCCGCCCGGGCGTCGTCGAGCAGCTTGCGGAACATCTCCAGCCCCGTGGCCACGGACTTCTTCGTCTCCTTGAGTCCCACGATCTCCACCGGGTCGCCCACGTGGATCATGCCGCGCTCCACGCGCCCCGTCGCCACCGTGCCCCGCCCGGTGATGGAGAACACGTCCTCCACCGCCATCAGGAACGGCTGGTCCGTCGCCCGCTTGGGCTCCGGGATGTCGTTGTCCAAGGCCGCCACCAGCTTCTCGATCGACTGCG